>NZ_JBFAKW010000005.1:0-156968 GCF_040655955.1 Streptomyces sp. NPDC050263
GACGACGGCCCAAACCGCAGACGGACAGAGGCGATGTGACGCCCTCGGCCCTGAACCGGCAACTCGGAGAAGCCCGCTTAACACCAGTCACCTAGGGCCTGTCCGGGGGTGGGCCTACTCCAGGCCGATGGCGAACGCGGCCTCGAGGTCGTGCTGGGAGTAGGTCCGGAAGGCGACGTGCGTGTCCGTGCCCTCGACCCCCGGGATCTTGCTGATGCTCCCGGGGATGACCTCCGCCAGGTCCTCGTGCTGCTTCACCCGGACCATGGCGATCAGGTCGTAGGTCCCGGTGACGGAGAAGACCTCGCTCACGGAGTCCAGCGAGGCGATCCGCTCGGCGATCTCGGGGATCCGGTCCACGCTGGTCTTGATGAGGACGATCGCGGTGATCACGGCTGGTTCTCTCCCTCGGGGGCCGTTGCTGGGGCGGCCCTCACTCTAGTCCCACGTCCGAAACGGGCCCACGCGTAGACGAGCCCCAGGACGAAGCCCACCACATGGGCCAGGTACGCCACCCCGGGCCCCTGGGCGGCCCGGCCCGCCGCCACCCACTGCAGGGCCGCCCAGAAGGGCAGCACGACCCAGGCGGGGAAGCGCAGCGGCAGGAAGAACAGGAACGGCAGGAGGCTGGTCACGCGCGCCCGGGGGAACAGGTACAGGAACGCGCCGAGGATCGCGGAGATCGCCCCGGAGGCGCCGACCAGGGACTGCGCGGACCCGGCGTTGGCGGCGGCGTAGCCCAGCAGGGCCAGATAGCCGCAGCCGAGGTGGAAGAGCGTGAACTCGACGCGGCCCATCCGCTCCTCGGTCATCGCCCCGAACACGTAGAGGAAGAGCATGTTGCCCAGCAGATGCACCCAGCTGCCGTGCACGAAGAGGGCCGTGGCCGGGGTCAGGGCGGCCCGTGGGGAGCCCGCGAACAGTTCGGCGGGCACCACGCCCCAGCGCCGGAAGTAGGCCCGCTGCGCGACCAGCAGCTCGTCGCCGGTGCCGTAGCCCGGATTGAAGCCCGAGGCGGGGCCGACGAGGAAGATCAGGCAGCACACGGCGATCAGTGCGTAGGTCACCGGCGCCGAGGGGTTGCGGACCGCCCTGCCGACCGTCCCGCTCCAGTTGCTGATCATGAACACAGAGCATGACGTAACGGGACGCACTCGCCCAGAGCGCCTCGCCGCCGGGTGGGCGCCGTGGACGGATGGGCGGCGAGTACGCGCCAGGCCGTAGGGTTACGAGCCATACACGCGGGGGAGCCTCCGGCCCGACCCCGACACTGGAAGTACGACACTAGAAGGAAGCGGAAAGTCACGATGACGGTTCCCCTGCCGACCGCCACGACGCGGTGGCGCTGCACGCTCTGCGGCAACCTCACGCGGTTCGACGTGACGCGCTCGTCGAAGGTCGTCGAGTACGTGCACCTCGACCTCGCCGGTGAGCCGAAGGTCGAGGAGCGCGAGGTGGTCAGTGAGACCATCGAGACGGTGCGGTGCCGCTGGTGCAACGCCGTGGACCAGGTGGAACTCGTGGATCGGCCGGGCGCCGACTCCTGACAGGAGGCGGCCCCGCACAGTATTGGGGTGTGACGGATGGTGGAGAGCGCAGGCGGGGGGCCGGGCGACGGCGCCGCCGAGATGCTCGACCGTCCGCTGCCGGACGGCGTGCGGCGCAGGGTCGTCACGATCGTGTCCGACGGCTTCGGGGGACTGACCGTCGGCGAACTGCCGGCCCAGTTGCGCCAGTACGCGCGGTTCGCGCCGAACCGGCGGGCCAAGTTCGCCGGCAACGCGATGGCCGCCGCGCTGGAGACCGATCCGCTCTTCCGGCAGCGCATCGCCGAGAAGTTCAGAGAGGCCCAGCCGGAACTCTCCGGCGCTCTCGACTCCGGCTCGCCGACCCCGGCCGCGGACCCGCTCGACGTGGCGGCCGCGGCCTATGTACTGCGCCCCACCGGCTGGGTGAAGCTGGTCACCGCGGCCGGCGAGGAGGCCCAGCGGGCGGACGCCGAGCGTGCCGACGAGGAGAGCCGGGCGGAGCTGGAGCGCCTGCGCGAGGAGCTGGACCGGGCCCGTGATCAGACCCGCGCGGACACCGAGCGGCTGCGCGTCGAACTGGACGCGGCGAAGAAGGAAGCCGACTCCCTCAACCGCAAGCTGCGTTCGGCCCTCAGCGACATCAAGCGGGGCGAGGCCGCGCTGCGCAAGGTGCAGAGCGAGATCGAGGCCGTCCGTGCCGAGGGGCATGCCCAGGTGTCCGCCGCGGAGAGCGAGTCGCGGCGGCTGAAGGCGCGGCTCGGGGAGACGGAGGCCGCCCTGGAGGCCGCCCGGCGGGCGGCGCGCGAGGGCCGCAGCGTCGAGGACATGCGGGTGCGACTGCTGCTCGACACCGTGCTGGACGCGGCCCAGGGGCTGCGGCGGGAACTGGCGTTGCCGCCGGTGTCGGTGCGCCCCGCGGAGACCGTCGACGCGGTCGAGCCCGGGCGGATGACCCCGAAGGACATCGCCGCGCGTGCCCTCTCCGAGCACGATCCGGCCATTCTGGACCAGCTCCTCGCGCTGCCGCAGGCGCATCTCGTCGTGGACGGCTACAACGTCACCAAGACCGGTTACCCCCAGATGCCGTTGGAGAAGCAGCGGCTGCGGCTGCTGGGGCAGCTCTCGCAGCTCGCCGCGCAGACCGGCGCCGAGGTCACCTGTGTCTTCGACGGGGCCGAACTGGCCGCTCCGGTGCTGCTCGCGCCGCCGCGCGGGGTGCGGGTGCTGTTCTCCAAGCCCGGGGTCACGGCGGACGAGCTGATCCGGCAGCTGGTCCGGGCCGAACCGCCCGGCCGTCCGGTCATCGTCGCCTCGACCGACCGCGAGGTGGCCGACGGGATCGCGAAGGCGGGCGCCCGACCGGTGGCTTCCGCGGTACTTCTGAAGCGGCTGTCCTGAAGGTCGAAGATGCTGGTTTAATGACCGAATTGACGGAATGATCACGCAACGTTGTGTCAATCGAGCCTTGCTGCGCGTGAGTTGTGTGAAAAAACTGTGTTGCGTGATGGGTTTTTTTCTCCCGAGGATTTGAACTGATCACGGCCGGGTCACTAAGGTCAGGGCTCGAATCTCCACACGGGTGATCACTCAAAAGAAGGAGCCCGTCTCCGTGGCGTCCCACCGTCGACCGAAGCAGCCGAGTCGTGCGCGCGTGACCGTGCTGACCACCGCAGCCGCCGCTGCCGTCGTACTGAGCTCGCAGGCCGCCAACGCGGCGCCCAGCGAGAAGCTCACCAAGGACGAGGTCAAGAGCAAGGTCGACAAGCTCTACGAAGAGGCGGAGAAGGCCACCGAGACGTACAACGGGGCCAAGGAGAAGCAGGAGAAGCTCCAGAAGGAGATCTCCACCATCCAGGACAACGTGGCCCGGGGCCAGGCGGATCTCAACGAGCTGCGCGACTCCATAGGCCTGGCGGCCGCCGCTCAGTACCGCACCGGGTCCATCGACTCCTCCGTGCAGCTGCTCCTCTCCTCGAACCCGGACGACTTCCTGGACAAGGCGTCCACCGCCGATCAGTTGAACGCCCAGCAGATCGAGGCGCTGAAGAAGATCCAGGAGAAGCAGCGCGAGCTCGCGCAGCAGCGCACCGAGGCCTCCGGCAAGCTCAAGGACCTCGCCACCACGCGTGCCGAACTGGGCAAGAACAAGAAGGAAGTCCAGGGCAAGCTCGCCGAGGCGCGCAAGCTCCTCAACACGCTGACCGCCAAGGAGAAGGCCGACCTCTCCGCCGCCGACGCCCGCGCCAGCCGGGACTCCGGCGAGCGGGTCGACCTGGGCGACGCCCCCGCCGGCTCCGGCCGGGCCATGGCCGCCTTCCAGGCCGCGCAGAGCCAGCTCGGCAAGCCCTACGAGTTCGGCGCCACCGGCACCGCCACGTACGACTGCTCGGGCCTGACCTCCTGGGCCTACGCGCAGGCCGGCGTCTCCATCCCGCGCACCTCCGAGTCCCAGGCCAACTACGGCACGCGCGTCTACTCGACCAGCGACCTCAAGGTCGGCGACCTGGTGTTCTTCTTCAACGACCTGCACCACGTCGGTCTGTACGCGGGCAACGGCCAGATCATCCACGCCCCGCGCACCGGGACCGTCGTGCGCTACGAGTCGATGAGCACGATCGGCGGCCCGTTCATGTTCGGCGTCCGCGTCTGACTCCACCCCCGGAGCAGGGTCCGATCAACTCCAAGATCAGGACACCATGCCGCCCGAACGGGCGAATTACGACAACGAGTAGTGACCCCACGCCCCGCCGGTGACCTGCGTCAGCGGCGGGGCGTCACTGTGCGTGCCCGTCGAGGTCTTTGGCCGACTCCCTGACACGGGGCTAGCATCGCCGCGTCCTTCGATGGAAGTCGTCGGACCTACCGCCGGACGGGCGGAAAGTCACGCCTGCGGAGGCCACGTAAGCCCAGCCCTCATGGGTCGGCGGTGGCCTGTGAAACAGGAACCCGTGGTGGTATCGCGAAGCGGTGCGGACCAGAATCTCCTGCCCTCGGGCTGGAGAGGGCGTCAATGTCTGCCGCGTCTCCTCCGGCCCGGGGGAGACCGGTGGCGTCCGGCAACTGGAAGGAGCGCGGCTTCCCGTGGGGTCCCATCGCCGACTTGCACGATCCGGGTTCGACCGGGGCGCCTGCAGTGCCCTGAGCGTGCTGTCCGTCGCGGCCGCCGCACTCGGCGCCGTGTCCGCCGTACCGGCCACGGCCGCACCGCACGACGACACCCGCGCCGAGGTGGACCGTCTCTACGAGGAGGCCGAGAAGGCGACCGAGGCCTACAACAAGGCCGACGAACACGTCGACGTGCTGCGGGAGCAGGTCGGCACCGCGCAGGACCACATCGCCCGGCAGCAGGAGCGCATCAACGGCCTGCGCGAGCAGCTCGGCTCGCTGGCCGGCGCCCAGTACCGCTCCGGCGGCCTCGACCCCTCCCTGGCGCTGCTGTTCTCCGACGACCCGGAGGACTACCTCGACAAGGCGTCCGTCCTCGACCGGATCACCGCCCATCAGGCCGGCGAACTGAGGCAACTCCAGGACGCCATGCGCGAACTCACCCAGGAGCGCTCCGAGGCGGCCCGCACGCTCGCCGAGCTGGAGAAGAGCCGCAAGGCCGTCGTCGGCCACAAGCGGACCGTGGAGCAGAAGCTCGCCAAGGCGCGGCAACTGCTCAACTCCCTGCCGTCCGACGAACGCGCCGCCTACGACCGGGCCTCCCGCTCCGGCCGCGAGGAGATGCCCGACCTCGCGGGCGCCGTGCCGTCCTCCGGCCGCGCGGGCGCTGCCGTGGCCGCCGTCCGCTCCGCTCTCGGCAAGCCGTACGTGTGGGGCGCCAACGGGCCCGCCGGCTTCGACTGCTCGGGCCTCATGCAGTGGTCGTACGCGCAGGCCGGCGTCTCCATCCCGCGCACTTCGCAGGCCCAGGCGCACGCCGGCCGACGGGTCCCGCTGTCCCAGGCCCAGCCCGGCGACATCGTCACCTACCGTTCCGACGCCAGCCATGTCGGCATGTACGTCGGCAACGGCCAGGTCATCCACGCCCCGTACCCGGGCGCGCCCGTGCGCTACGACCCGGTCGGGATGATGCCGGTCTCGTCCGTCACCAGGCCCTGACCCACGGCACCCCGCACCCGGTTGCCGCCGTACGATCGGGAGGATGGCTGGTCGACGGCGGGTGCGCGGGTCCGGGGTGTCGGGGCGCTGGGCGGTGCCCGGCCCGCTGTTCGCTCCGCTGTGTGTTCCGCTGGTCGTTCTGTTGCTGGTCGGGCTGGTCGCCTGCGGAGGGCGGGCCGGGGCGGACAGCGCGCGGGCCGATGTGCAGCGGGTTCTGGATCGGCGGGCCGCCGCCGTCCTCGACCACGACGCGAGCGCCTACGCGGCCACCGGCTCCGACGCCGGGTACGCCGCCGTACGGGCCGTGCCCCTGGCGGGCTGGTCGTACCGGGTGACGGGCCTGCACCGCAGCGGGGACAGCGCCACCGCCGACGCCGAACTCAGCTACCGCGTCGACGGCTACGACAAGGCCCCGGTGACCGTGGGCCGCACCCTGCGCCTGGCGCGTGACGGGGGCGGGCGGTGGTCGGTGACCTCGGAGAAGCCCGCGGCCAAGGTCGGCGAGCAGTTGTGGGACCAGGGCACCGTGCGCGTCGTCCGCGGCGCGCACAGTCTGGTGCTGGGGGTCGGGCAGTCCGACGCACGGCTGCGGTCCTTCGCGGAGCTGGCCGACGGCGCCGTCCCGGCCGTTTCGGCGGCCTGGGGCACCGACTGGGCCGGGCATGTCGTCGTCCTCGTGCCGAAGTCGCTGGAGGGCATGGCCGGGCTGCTCGGCTCGCCCGCCTCCGCCTACCGGGGGATCGCCGCGGTCACCACGGGCGAGACGGGCGGCGGGGCGAAGGCGCCCGCGGACCGGGTCGTCGTCAACCCCGACGCGTACGGCCTGCTCGGCCAGGTCGGCCGGCAGGTGGTCCTCACCCACGAGACCACCCATGTGGCCACCCGCGCCCACACCAACGGCGCCACCCCGCTGTGGCTGTCCGAGGGGTACGCCGACTGGGTCGGCTACCGCGAGACCGGCCGCACGCCCGCGGAGGCCGCACCGGAGCTCCAGCAGGTGGTCAGGGACGGGGACGTGCCGGAGGCGTTGCCCGCCGACGGCGACTTCGGCTTTTCTGGTGACGCGAACCGGCTGGCGCAGGCGTACGAGGGCGGGTGGCTGGCCTGCCGGATGATCGCCGAGCGGTGGGGCGAGGTGAAGCTGGACGCCTTCTACCGGGCGGTGGGGGAGCACCGGACGCGACCGGGGGCGGTGGAGGGTGCGCTGCGGAGTGTGCTGGACACGTCTCTGGAGCAGTTCACGGCTGACTGGAGGGCCTATCTGAGGGCTCAGCTCGGTTGAGTCCGCTCGGCCGGGCCGTGCTTCCACGGCCTCGCGCAGCCAGGCTCGCTCCGCCTCGCCCGTCGCGCGGGCCACCCGCAGCATGCCCTGGCGGAACAGGGCCGCCGTCTCCTCCGCCCGGACCGGTCGGCCCTCGGTGCAGAAGAAGCTCGCAGGCGTCTCGAGGAAGTCCAGGCGGCGGCGCGGGACGGCCGTCTGCTCCCGGCGGTCGGGCAGGTGGCGCAGGAACGCCAGGACCGTGTTGAAGCGGACCTGGTCGGTGATCTCCGCCTCCTTTGGGGTGGCGGAGGCGTTCCAGGAGGTCCGCTCGGCCCTCGTCGGTGAGGGAGGCGAGCCCGTCGCGTGTCGGGCGTCCGGCTGCCCGCTGCCGCGGTGGGACTTGGCTGTGACGCGCTAAGCGACGGGCTGCGCCGCACCGCCACGACCTGCTTCCGTGGACGGGCCGACGCGGGTGCGTCGAGGGCGGTGCGTCGGGGACGGGCCGTTGGTTCGGGGCACCGTTGCGCGCCAGAGGCGGGTGGCTGCTGTGAGGGCGGCGGTGAGGAGGAGGCCGTTGCGGATGAGGATGAGGGTGACGCCCAAGGGGGCGCTTGCCACCACGTCCGCGAAGAAGATCGGGAACTCCAGGGCCGTGATGGGCGATGCCGCCAGCACCAGGGCCGCCGGCAGGGTCATGCGGGTTTCTCGGAAGCAGAGGCAGACTGCTGCCAGGCCGATCAGCCAGACCAGGTACTGCGGGCTGATCACCCGGCTGGTGACGGTGAACAGGAGGACCGCTGTGAAGGCCGCCTCCGCGAGTGTGTGCGGTGCGCAGCGCTTTGCCATGAGCCGCCAGAGGAGGAGCCAGCCGAAGGCCAGTGCCGTCAGGCCCAGGGCGATGTCGCCCACGAGGTCCACGTACGGGCCCACGAACTCCAGGGAGCCGTAGCGGAACAGGACCTCGCCCTGCCAGCCGAACTGGCGGGCCACGTGGAGGGCGAGGGCGCCCACCGACTCCACCTCGGTGCCCCGGTCGTGTTGGAAGGCCAGGAAGGCGAAGGCGCCGGGCATGGTGAGGGCGAAGAGGGCGGCGAGGGCGGTGGCTGTCACCGCCGTCGTGTTCCAGGCCCGTTTGTGTGCTGCTCCCGTCAGCAGGAGCAGCGGCCAGACCTTCAGCAGGGCTGCCAGGGCCGTCAGCGCTCCCATGGCTCGGGGGTGTCGGGCGCCGGCCATGAGTGCGGCTACCGCTACCGCCGTCACCATCACGTCGTAGCGGGCGTAGACCGTGGGGCCCAGCAGGGGGACGGCCGCCACCCAGGTCCAGGCGCCGCGTGGCGAGCGGCCGGGGCGCAGGCCCGAGTCCATGAGCAGCATGAGGACGGCCAGGTCGGCGAGGAAGGCCAGGACGAAGAAGGCCGAGGCGTAGTCGAGGAAGGGCAGCAGCCCGGGGGAGAGGATCGCGAGGGCGGCGGCGGGCGGGTACTGCCAGGTGATGTCGGTCGCCGGGAAGGCGCCGGTGCGCAGTACCTCGTACCAGCCCTGGTAGATGACGGAGACGTCGGTGGTGACGTCCGGGCCGGGGAAGAGGAACACCTTGAAGACGAAGAGCAGCAGGGCGAGCCGGGTGACGCCCCAGGTCGTCAGCAGGTGCGTCAGGGGGCGTTTCACGTCCGTGCTGTCCACCGTTGACCCCGTCCGTTCCTGTTCGTTCCTGTTCGTCCGCCTGTGCGCCACATGATCTCCCGGCGGGCTGTGAGGCGCGGGTGGGCGCGGCTGTGAACAGCGTTTGGATAAGGTCGGGTGCGATGCACAAGACGCTGATTGTGACCAACGACTTTCCGCCCCGGCCGGGCGGTATCCAGGCGTTCCTGCACAACATGGCGCTGCGGCTCGACCCCGACCGGGTCGTCGTCTACGCGTCCACCTGGAAGCGGGGGCGGGAGGGCGTCGAGGCCACGGCCGCCTTCGACGCCGAGCAGCCGTTCACTGTCGTACGGGATGCCACGACGATGCTGCTGCCTACGCCCGGGGCGACCCGGCGGGCCGTCGGGCTGTTGCGGGAGCACGGGTGCACGTCGGTGTGGTTCGGGGCGGCCGCGCCGCTCGGGCTGATGGCGCCGGCGCTGCGGAAGGCCGGTGCCGAGCGGCTGGTGGCCACCACGCACGGGCACGAGGCGGGGTGGGCGCAGTTGCCGGCCGCCCGGCAGCTGCTGGGGCGGATCGGTGAGGCCACGGACACCATCACGTACCTCGGCGAGTACACACGCTCGCGGATCGCGACCGCGCTGAGCGCCGAGGCCGCCGGGCGGATGGCGCAGTTGCCGCCGGGCGTCGACGAGAAGACGTTCCATCCCGGTTCGGGCGGCGACGAGGTGCGGGCGCGGCTCGGGCTGACCGACCGGCCGGTGGTCGTGTGCGTCTCGCGGCTGGTGCCGCGCAAGGGACAGGACACGCTGATCCTGGCCATGCCCCGGATTCTGGCCGCCGAGCCGGAGGCGGTGCTGTTGGTCGTGGGAGGCGGACCGTACGAGAAGGAGCTGCGGCGGCTCGCCCAGGAGAGGGGCGTCGCCGGTTCGGTGCGGTTCACGGGGGCGGTGCCGTGGGCGGAACTGCCCGCCCACTACGGCGCCGGGGACGTCTTCGCGATGCCGTGCCGGACGCGGCGGGGCGGGCTCGATGTGGAGGGGCTGGGGATCGTCTATCTGGAGGCGTCGGCGACCGGGCTGCCCGTCGTCGCCGGGGACTCCGGAGGCGCTCCCGACGCCGTGCGCGACGGGGAGACGGGGTGGGTCGTGCGGGGTGGCTCGCCGGCCGACGTCGCCGAGCGCATCGTCGTGCTTCTGGGGGACGCCGAGCTGCGCCGTCGGATGGGGGAGCGGGGGCGTGGTTGGGTCGAGGAGCGGTGGCGGTGGGATCTGCTGGCGGAGCGTTTGAAAACATTGCTCTAGACTTTTCCCCCTTTGCTCTAGGCGGAGGGCGATAATCCGCTGATGCTGCGCACATGACAGCCAAACTGATGCAGCGTCAGCTGACGAGACGTCAAATCCTTGGTATGGCCGCCCTCCAGACGGCGGCCACCCTCGGCTTCACCCGCGTCGGCCTGGAATCGGCCCGTGCGGCCGAGCCCGCAGCCGTCGAATCCGCCCCCGCCATCGTCGTCGGCTCCGGCTACGGCGCCGCCGTCGCCGCCCTGCGCCTCGGCCAGGCCGGCATCCGCACCCTCGTCCTCGAGATGGGCCGGCTGTGGAACACGGCCGGCGCCGACGGCAAGGTCTTCTGCAACACCGCAAGCCCCGACCAGCGCTCCATGTGGTTCAAGACCCGCACCGAGGCGCCGCTGGCCACCTTCCTGTGGCTGGACGTCGTCAACAAGGACATCAGCCTCTACCCCGGCGTCCTGGACCGGGTGCACTTCGCCGACATGTCCGTCTTCGTCGGGCGGGGGGTCGGCGGCGGGTCCCTGGTCAACGGCTCGATGGCGGTCACCCCGCTCCAGTCCTACTTCGCCGAGCAGTTCCCGACCGTGGACACGACGGAGATGTACTCCACGTACTTCCCGCGCGCCCGCGCCATGCTCGGCGTCAACAACGTCGACCCCGCCTGGTTCGAGTCGACCGAGTGGTACCGGTTCAGCCGGGTCTCCCGGAAGCACGCGGCCAACACCGGGCTGAAGACCACCTTCGTGCCCAGCGTCTACGACTTCGGCTACATGCAGCGCGAGGCCGCCGGCACCGCCACCAAGTCCGCCCTCGGACAGGAGGTCATCTACGGCAACAACTACGGCAAGAAGAGCCTCGACAAGTCCTATCTGGCGTCCGCGCTGGGCACCGGCAACGTCACCATCCACACCATGGAGAAGGTGCGCGGGATCAGCCGGGCGAGCGACGGGACGTACCTCCTGACCGCCGACCGCATCGACTACACGGGAAAGATCGTCGAGACCAAGCAGTACGGGTGCACCTATCTGTTCCTCGGCGGCGGCAGCCTCGGGACCAGCGAACTCCTCGTGCGGGCGCGGGACACGGGCACGCTGCCCGCGCTGGACGCGAGCGTCGGGACCGGCTGGGGGCCCAACGGGAACGTCATGCTCGGGCGGGCCAACCACCTGTGGGACACGGTCGGGGCCAACCAGTCGACCATGCCCGTCATGGGCATCGACGACTGGGCCAACACCGCCAACCCCGTCTTCGCCGAGATAGCGCCGTTGCCGACCGGACTGGAGCACTGGGTCAGCCTCTATCTGGCGATCACCAAGAACCCGCAGCGGGCCGCGTTCACCTACGACGCCGCATCGGGCGGGGTCAAGCTCGGCTGGAGCGCCGCGCAGAGCGCCGTCTCGATGGGCATGGCGAAGAAACTGTTCGACCGGATCAACTCGGCGAACTCCACGATCTACCGCTCCGACCTCTTCGGCACCCCCAGCAGGGTCTTCGCCGACGATTTCACCTACCACCCGCTCGGCGGCTGTGTGCTGGGGAAGGCGACCGACGACTACGGGCGGGTGAAGGGGTATTCGAAGCTGTATGTCACCGACGGCTCACTGGTGCCCGGCAACATCGGGGTGAACCCGTTCGTCACCATCACCGCGCTCGCCGAACGCACGATGGCGCGGGTCCTCGCCGAGGACACCGCGCCATGATGCTCCGTCAGGAGACGAAGACACTCCGTCAGGAGACGAAAGGGGAGCGCTACTTCGCGTAGATCGCCTCGATCTCGCTCGCATAGTCCTTCGCCACCACATTGCGCTTGAGCTTGAGCGACGGCGTGAGGTGGCCCGATTCCTCCGTGAACTGGGAGGAGAGAATGCGGAACTTCCGCACCGATTCCGCCTTCGAGACCGCGGCGTTGCCGTCGTCGATCGCCGACTGGACCTCAGCCAGCAGGTCGGCGTCATCACGCAGCGACGCCGCGGTCGAACCCGCGGGCTTGCCGTGCTCAGCCGCCCAACGGCCCAGGAACTCCGGGTCGATGGTGATCAGCGCGCCCACGAACGGCCGCCCGTCGCCCACCACCATGCACTCCGCGACCAGCGCGTGCGCCCGGATCCGGTCCTCGATCACGGCCGGCGCGACGTTCTTGCCGCCCGCCGTGACGATGATCTCCTTCTTGCGGCCGGTGATCCTGAGGTAGCCGTCCTCGTCGAGGGTGCCGATGTCACCGGTGTGGAACCAGCCGTCGGCCAGCGCCTCGGCGGTCGCGCCCGGATTGTTCCAGTACCCCGTGAACAGGTGCTCGCCGTGCAGCAGCACCTCCCCGTCGTCCGCGATGCGCACGACCGAGCCCGGCAGCGGCTGACCGACCGTGCCGATCTTCTGCCGGTCCCAGGGGTTGAAGGCGGTGGCCGCGCAGGACTCCGTCAGGCCGTAGCCCTCCAGGACCGTGAACCCGATGCCGCGGAAGAAGTGACCGAGCCGCTCGCCCAGCGGCGCGCCGCCGGAGATCGCGTACTCGCCCTTGCCGCCGAGGACCGCGCGCAGCTTGCTGTAGACCAGCTTGTCGAACACCTTGTGCTTGATCCGCAGCGCGAGCGGCGGGCCCGTCGGCAGCTCCAGCGCCTTGCTGTACGCGATCGCGGTGTCCGCGGCCTTGTCGAAGATCGCGCCCTTGCCGTCGGCCTGCGCCTTCGCGCGCGCCGAGTTGTAGACCTTCTCGAAGACCCGCGGCACGCCCAGGATCAGCGTCGGCCGGAAGGACGCCAGCTCGTCCGTGAGGTTCTTGATGTCCGGGACGGTACCCAGCTTGATCGGCGCCATCATCGGGGCGATCTGCACCAGCCGGCCGAACACGTGCGCGAGCGGCAGGAAGAGCAGCACACTGCACTCGCCCGTGCGGAACAGCGGCCGCAGGCGCTCCACGACGTTGCCGCACTCGGCGAAGAAGCTGCGGTGGGTCAGCACACAGCCCTTCGGGCGGCCGGTCGTGCCCGACGTGTAGACGATCGTCGCCGGGTCGTCGGCCTTCGCCAGCGAGCCGCGCTCCTCGACCGCCTCGTCGGAGACGTCCTTGCCGAGCCGCCGCAGCTCCTCGACGCCGCCGGCCTCGATCTGCCAGACGTGCTTCAGCGCCGGCAGCGACTCGCGCACCGACTCCACGGTCGCCGCATGGGTGTCGAGCTCGACGACGAGGGCGGTCGCGCCCGAGTCGGCGAGGATCCACTGGACCTGCTCCGGGGAACTGGTGTCGTACACCGGCACGGTGACCGCGCCCGCGCACCAGATCGCGAAGTCGAGCAGCGTCCACTCGTAGCGGGTGCGCGACATCAGGCCGACCCGGTCGCCGGGCTGGACGCCGGAGGCGATGAGGCCCTTGGCCGCGGCGTGCACCTCGGCCAGGAAGACCGTGGCCGTCACGTCCTGCCAGACACCGCCGACCTTGCGGGCGATGACGGCGACGTCGGGATGCTGCGCGGCGTTTCTGCGGACGATGTCGGTCAGATTGCCGTCCGCAGGGACCTCGTACAAAGCCGGAAGGCTGAACTCGCGCAAGACTGCTGCTCCTCATAGGGCGCCGGCGCCACGACGTTGTGTGATGCGACGGTGCGGTCCAAGGGTCGGGCATGGGCTCAGACATCTCGATGGTTGAAATCCTGAGCACGACTGGACTGCCTGGACGTTACCCGCCGGTATGGCCCCTTCGACAGGGGGGTCCGACGAGATGTTCGCTGCGTCACACAGATTGGTGTTTCTCGGCTGACAGTAGTCCACAGCTTTACTGACTGGCCAGTAACCGGTATCCCGGTCGCCACTGTTCACGTATGCCGCACACGCCTACCCTTGATCGACATGGCATCCACACCGTCCGGAAACCGCCGGACACGTATCCATGTGGTCAGCGACGTGCACGGCAACGCGCGTGACCTGGCCCGGGCCGGGGAAGGCGCGGACGCGCTGATCTGTCTGGGCGACCTGGTGCTGTTCCTGGACTACGCCGACCACTCCCGCGGGATCTTCCCCGACCTCTTCGGCGTGGAGAACGCCGACCGCCTCGTCGAACTGCGCACCGCCCGCCGCTTCGAGGAGGCCCGTGAGCTGGGCGGCCGCCTGTGGGGCGGCATCGGCGGCGACCGGGCCCAGCTGATCGAGCAGGCGGTCCGCAAACAGTACGCCGAGCTGTTCCCGGCGTTCCCCACCCCGACCTACGCCACCTACGGCAACGTCGACATGCCCCAGCTGTGGTCCGAGTTCGCCGGGCCGGGCACGACCGTCCTCGACGGGGAGCGGGTGGAGATCGGCGGCCGCGTCTTCGGCTTCGTCGGCGGCGGGCTGCGCACGCCCATGCGCACGCCGTACGAGATCAGCGACGAGGAGTACGCGGCGAAGATCGAGGCCGTCGGCGAGGTGGACGTGCTGTGCACGCACATTCCGCCGGAGGTCCCGGAACTCGTCTACGACACCGTGGCCCGCCGCTTCGAGCGGGGCAGCCGGGCCCTGCTGGACGCGATCCGCCGCACCCGCCCCCGCTACTCGCTGTTCGGCCACGTCCACCAGCCGCTCGCGCGCCGGATGCGGATCGGGGCGACCGAATGCGTGAACGTGGGGCACTTCGCGGGCAGCGGGAAGCCGTGGGCCCTGGAGTGGTGACCCGACCCGACCCGAGCTGACCTGGCGGTGACCTGACGCCTGGTGAAGGCGGCCGGCCGGGCGCGCGGTAGCCTTCACGCTGCACACACGTGCGCCCACGGCCGGCACACGGTGTCCTCTCTCTACCCTGACCGGCCCGCATCCGGAGGAGCCACGGCGATGGCGGAACACACCAGCTCGAGCATCACGATCGAGGCGGCACCGGCCGATGTCATGGCGGTGATCGCCGACTTCGCCCGCTACCCGGACTGGACCGGAGAGGTGAAGCAGGCGGAGGTCCTGAAGAAGGACGACCAGGGCCGCGCCGAGCAGGTCCGCCTGGTCATGGACGCCGGCGCGATCAAGGACGACCAGGTCCTGGGCTACACCTGGGCCGGCGAGCACGAGGTGTCCTGGACGCTGGTGAAGTCCCAGATGCTCCGCCAGCTCGACGGCTCCTACCTCCTCAAGCCTGCCGGCGGCGGCGCGACCGAGGTCACGTACCAGCTGACGGTGGACGTCAAGATCCCCATGCTGGGCATGATCAAGCGCAAGGCCGAGAAGGTCATCATCGACCGCGCGCTCGCGGGCCTGAAGAAGCGAGTCGAATCCGGCGACCCGGCCCCCGAAGCAACCGAAAAGTAGTTCACGACCCTGGGAAGCACCCCCCTCGGGAGGCCGCGCGAGGCAGCCCGGGGCTCTGAGGAAGAGCCCCGGGACCAGAGAAAGCCGGCCTGGGCGCCGGGGGGAAGCGGCCGGGAACCGGAAGCAGCCCCGTCTGGGGCCGCGAGAGACCGACCGCGGGTCGCGGAAGAGCCCCGGGGACCAGCGGAAATCCGCCCGGGAACCGGGAGAGGCCGCCCCGGGACCGGGACCCCCCCGCGGATCGCAAGAGGCGGTCCGACGGCCGAGGGAAGAGTCCCGAGCGGGGGCGGCGGAACCCGGCCCGGGAGCGGCAGGCCGGGGACCGGGGAGTGGTAGGTCCGGGAACCGGGCGCGGTCGGCCGGGGAGTGGCGGGCTGGGGTCCGGGAGTGGTAGGTCCGGGAACTGGGCGCAGTCGGCCGGGGAATGGTGGGCCGGGGGCCGGGAGTGGCGGGCCGGGAACCGGGAGTAGTGGGTCGGGGGCGGGGAGTGGTAGGTCGGGTGGGGGGTTGGGGCTCGGTTACCGTTCAGCCTCATGCGTACCCTCCTGATCATCGGCCCCGGCGGCAGTGGCCGTACGACAGTCGCGGCCGCCACCGCACACCAGGCCGCCGCCGGAGGCGCCCGCACTCTCGTCCTCAGCGCCGACCGCACCGACACCCTCGGCGCGGCGCTCGGGACGCCGACCGGGGCGCGCCCCGTCAAGGTCACCCCGCGTCTCACCGCATGGCGGCCCGACGCCGCCGCCGGCTTCCGGGACGACCTCACCGGCTTCCAGGACCGAGCCACCACCGTCCTCGACCTGCTTGGCGCCTCCCGGCTGGACCCGGAGGAGGTCACCCCGCTGCCCGGCGCCGAGGAGCTGACCCTGCTGCGCGCCCTGCGGGACGCCGCCCTCGCCGAGGCCCACGACCTCCTCGTCGTCGACCTGCCGCCCGCCCCGCAGGCCCTCGCCCTGCTGGCCCTCCCCGAGGAACTGCGCCGCTACCTGCGGCGACTCCTCCCGCCGGAACGCCAGGCGGCCCGCGCCCTGCGCCCCATGCTCGGCCGGCTCGCCGGCGTGCCGATGCCCGCCGAGTGGCTGTACGAGACGACGGCCCGCTGGGACACCGAGCTGGCCGCCGTCGAGGCCGTCCTCGCCGACCGCGGCACCGCCGTCCGCCTGGTCGCCGAGCCCGGACCGGCCGGCGCCGACGCCGTCCGCGACGCCCGTCTCGGCCTGGCTCTGCGCGCCCTGCCCGTCGAGTCGCTCGTCGCCAACCGCGTCCTGCCCGAGGAGGCCGCGGACACCGGCCTGTTCACCGGACTCGTCGCCCAGCAGCACAAGACCCTGGGGGAGTGGGGCGACGCCCACCGCCTCGCGCACCTCGGCCACGACCCCCGGGGCGCGGACGACCTCGCGGCACTCACCGTGCCCGCCGTCAACCCGGCGGCCTCCCCGGTCGAGTGGCCCGTCACCGACCGGCTTGCCCAGGACGGCGTCCTCGT
Organism: Streptomyces sp. NPDC050263; assembly: GCF_040655955.1. NCBI lineage: Bacteria > Bacillati > Actinomycetota > Actinomycetes > Kitasatosporales > Streptomycetaceae > Streptomyces > Streptomyces sp. NPDC050263. Next base: position 16,585 of record NZ_JBFAKW010000005.1, read on the forward strand.
CTGGCACCTTCCGCTGCCCGGCGCCATACGCGACGAGCTCGACCTCATCCGGCGCGGCGACGAACTCGTCGTGACCGCCGGGCCGTTCCGCCGCATCGTCCCGCTGCCTTCCGTCCTGCGCCGCTGCACCGTCGAGGGCGCCGCCCTGCGCGACGGCGAGCTGTGCGTGCGGTTCGCCCCCGACCCCGGGCTGTGGCCGCGGACGACATGAGGCATATACCGCCGTTCGGGTAACGTCGTAGAGACGAGCCGTCATCGGGTCGTCGGCCAGATGCCGTCCGTCAGGTGTCGTCCACCAGGAGTCGTCAGGAGTCCGTCATGAGCGAAGAGCGCCCCACGCCCGACGCCGCCGGGGAGCCCGCCGGGACAGCGGGCTTCGACGAGCGGCCGTTCGACGAACAGCCCCGGGTGAGCGACGCCGACGCCTGGGCCACCGCCACCGCCGAGGACCTGGCGGCGGAGAAGGCCCGCCGCCGCGCCGAGTCCGGCCGGCCCCAGGGCTCGGCCGCCGAGGAACTGCGCAAGCTGGTCGACGCCGTCGGCGACAAGCTGTCGTCGATGCAGTCCCCGCTGCTCGGCGCGGTCGCCGGACCCGCCGCCGAGCAGGTGGTCCGCCAGGTCGTCCAGCAGGCCAAGGCCGTCGTGGAGCCCGTCATCGAGCGCAACCCCGACGTCTTCGACCACCTCGCGGCAGCCGGCACCGAACTCCTCGCCGCCTACCGCTCGGCGGTCCAGACCCAGGAACGACGCTGGACGACCGGAGCGAGCGACCCCCGGGACACCCCCCGCGACGGCCGTGACGGCGGCGACGACACCGGCCCCGGCCAGCGCATCGACTTGGACTGAAGCCCTTCCACGGCAGGGCCTCGGGTACGGTTGGCCGTAGCGGGGCTCGACCGAAACTGAGGGATTCATGGGACTCACCATCGGCGTCGACATCGGCGGCACGAAGATCGCGGCCGGCGTGGTCGACGAGGAAGGCAACATCCTCTCGACCCACAAGGTGCCGACCCCGGGCACGCCCGAGGGCATCGTGGACGCCATCGCCTCCGCCGTGGAGGGCGCGCGCGCCGGGCATGAGATCGTCGGCGTGGGCATCGGAGCCGCCGGCTACGTCAACCGCCAGCGCTCGGAGGTCTACTTCGCGCCCAACATCGACTGGCGCAACGAGCCGCTGAAGGAGAAGGTCGAGGCCCGCGTGGGTCTCCCCGTCGTCGTGGAGAACGACGCCAACGCCGCGGCGTGGGGCGAGTACAGGTTCGGCGCCGGCAAGGGCCACCGCAACGTCATCTGCATCACCCTCGGCACCGGCCTCGGCGGCGGCATCATCATCGGCAACAAGCTGCGCCGCGGCCACTTCGGCGTCGCCGCCGAGTTCGGCCACATCCGCATGGTGCCGGACGGCCTGCTGTGCGGCTGCGGCTCACAGGGCTGCTGGGAGCAGTACGCCTCCGGCCGCGCCCTGGTGCGCTACGCCAAGCAGCGCGCCAACGCCACCCCGGAGAACGCCGACATCCTGCTCGGCCTGGGTGACGGCACGCCCGACGGCATCGAGGGCAAGCACATCTCCATGGCCGCCCGGCAGGGCGATCCGGTCGCCGTCGACTCCTACCGCGAGCTCGCCCGCTGGGCCGGCGCGGGCCTCGCCGACCTCGCCTCCCTCTTCGACCCCTCCGCCTTCATCGTCGGCGGCGGCCTCTCCGACGAGGGCGAACTGGTCCTGGACCCGATCCGCAAGTCCTACAAGCGCTGGCTGGTCGGCGGCAACTGGCGCCCGGTCGCCGAGGTGATCGCGGCCCAACTCGGCAACAAGGCAGGCCTGGTCGGAGCGGCGGACCTGGCGAGAGAGCCCGCCCCGATCATGTAGGCGTCCCCAGGGGCAGTGCCCGCCGTGTCCGGTCCCGGGACGGCGGGCATCGTCGTATGTTGATCGTCATGGAGACCACCCTGGTGCTTCCCAACTCGGCTACGGAGCCGGACGGTTCAGCCGTCGTTCGGGTTCTCGCCTACAACATCCGCTCCATGCGGGACGACACCGCCGCCCTCGCCCGCGTCATCTCCGCCTGCGCCCCCGACCTGGTGCTGATCCAGGAAGCCCCGATCTTCTTCCGGTGGCGCAAGAAACTCGCCCGCTTGGCCGCGGCCACCGACCTGGTGATCCTGACCGGCGGCGGCACGGCAGCGGGCCCCGCGATCCTCTGCAACCTCCGCGCCACCGTCGAGCACGCCGAGGACGTCCTGCTGCCCCTCACCCCCGGGCGCCATCGCCGCGGCTTCGCCACCGCGGTCGTCCGGTTCGCGGGCGCCCGCCTCGGCGTCCTCAGCTGCCATCTGAGTCTGGAGCGGGGGGAGCGCTACGAGCAGGGCGGGACGCTTCTCGACCGGCTCGCGGCGATGGGCGTGGAACACGCGGTCGCGGGCGGTGACCTCAACGAGCGCCCCGACGGACGCACCTTCGGCCGTCTGACCACCGTCCTGAGGGACTGCCGCACCGCCGCGCCCTGGGGCGCCGAGCACACCTTCCCCGCAACCGGCCCCGACCGCCGTATCGACGCGATCTTCGCCACCAAGGGCGTGGAGGTACTGGGCTGCGGGGTGCCCACCGGACTCCCCGGTATCACCGAGGACGACCTGAGGGCGGCCACGGACCACCTTCCGGTCCTGGCCGCCCTCAGAATTCCCGTCGGTTAGACCACCGCTCAGACGACCGCGCCGCGCCCCGGATCCTGGTCGTCCTCGTCGTCCGTCTTCATCCGCATCACCAGCGTGGCGAAGCCGCCGAGGAAGCCGCCGATGCCGACGGTCGTCAGCCACCACGTCATCTCCCAGCCCAGCAGCACCGCGAGCAGCAGCAGGAGCGGCCCGCCGATCACCCCGAGCCAGGCGAACTTGGCCGTGGTGTCGGCGGCGGGCAGCGGCGGCGGCTCCGGCGGGACGAAATGCCCCTCGTCGTCCTCGTCGAAGTCCTCCTCCGCCGGCTCGGGCACGCTGTAGTCACGGGGCCCGACGCCGGGTGCGAAGGCGATCGAACTCCCGAGCGGCTTGGCCGGTTTCTGCTCCTCGGCCGGGTCAGGCGTGGGCTCTTTGCCCGATTCCGGCCCCGGTTCCTTCCCGGATTCCGTCCCGGGGTCCTTCAGTGCCTCCGGCCCGGACCCGTCGTCGTTCGCCTCGGCCTCGAGCAGCGCGAGATCCTCGACCGACTTGAACGGCTTGGCCCCCGGCGGGTCCACCGGTTCCTCGCCGTACCCCGCGACGATCGCCGCCCACGCGGCGGCCTCGTCGAAGGGCACGCTCTGCTCTTCCGGCCCGCCGCCCTGACGGGCGTCCAGCCCGTCCCGTCCGTCCCGCTCGTCCCGGTTCTCCCGGTCCTCGCGGTCGGAGTCGTGCTCAGCCACCTACGGCCGTCCCTTCCTTGCCGACACTGGGCGCGATCCGGGCGATGAACGCGTAGCTCTCCTCGAAGATCCGGTCCGCATCGTGGTCCAACGTTGCCACGTGGTAGCTCTGTTCCAGCAGGATCTCGGTCACGTCCGTGGACGACACCCGGCCGAGGATCCGGGCCGAGTCGGCCGGCGGCACCACGTGGTCCTGCACGCTGTGCAGAAGCAGCAGCGGCTGGGTGACCTGCGGCAGCTCGCCGTCGACCAGCCGGAGGAAGGTCCGCAGGGAGTGCGCCGAGTGCAGGGGCACGCGGTCGTACCCCTTCTCCAGAACGCCCTGCCTGGCGATGTCGCTCGAGATGCCCTTCGTCGTGCGGACGACATGGCGGGCCACCGGAAGGGCGTACGCGGACAGACCGTGCACCTTGTTCGCCGGGTTGACGACGACCACGCCCTCCACCCCCGCCCCGTGCTTCGCGGCCAGCCGCAGGGCCAGCGCGCCGCCCATGGACAGACCCACCACGAACACCTTCGCGCACCGCCGGCGCAGGGCGCGCAGCTCGCGGTCCACCTCCGCGTACCAGTCCGGCCAGCCGGTGAGCGCCATGTCCTCCCAGCGTGTGCCGTGGCCGGGCAGCAGCGGCAGGGAGACCGTCAGGCCCTGTTCGGCCAGGTACCGCGCCCACGGGCGCAGCGACTGCGGGGAACCGGTGAAGCCATGACAGAGGAGCACCCCGACCTCCCCGCCCTCATGGCGGTACGGCTCGGCTCCAGGAAGGACCGGCACCTTCGGTCTCCTGTCTTCGTCTGTTCTTCATGGGAGGGACGTCTGCTTCACCGTACGCGACCCCACTGACACCGACCAGGGTCGTCGGAGCCTTTGCCGCCACGGGCGGGTTAAGGTCTGAACGACACAAACAGGAGGCACTCGCTTGTTGTACGGCGCGATGAAGGTCGCTATCGGGGGACCGCTGAAGGTCACCTTCAGGCCCTGGGTGGAAGGCCTCGAGAACATTCCCGCCGAGGGCCCCGCGATCCTGGCGAGCAACCACCTGTCCTTCTCCGACTCGTTCTTCCTGCCAGCGGTCCTCGACCGCAAGGTCACCTTCATCGCGAAAGCCGAGTACTTCACCACGCCCGGTGTGAAGGGCCGGCTGACGGCCGCGTTCTTCCGGGGCGTCGGCCAGCTCCCGGTGGATCGTTCCGGCGGCCGCGGCGCCGGCGAGGCCGCCATCAGGAGCGGCGTCGAGGTGTTGGAGAACGGCGAGCTGTTCGGCATCTACCCGGAGGGCACGCGCTCGCCCGACGGCCGGCTCTACCGCGGCAAGCCGGGCGGCCTCGCGCGCGTGGCGCTAGCCACCGGCGCGCCCGTGATCCCGGTCGCCATGATCGACACCGAGAAGATCCAGCCGCCGGGGAAGGTCCTCCCCAAGGTCATGCGGCCCGGCATCCGGATCGGCAGACCGCTGGACTTCAGCCGCTACCAGGGCATGGACCACGACCGCTTCGTACTGCGCGCGCTGACCGACGAGGTCATGTACGAGATCATGAAGCTGTCCGGTCAGGAGTACGTCGACATATACGCGACCGCCGCCAAGCGGCAGATCGCGGAGGCGGCGAAGGCCGACAAGGAAGCGGAGAAGGCCGCGAAGGCGGCCCTCGCTCAGGCCGAGAAGGACCAGGCCAACAAAGACAGAGGGCAAGAGAAGTAGTCGGCAGTCCGGGGGCGGGCTCGGGGGAGACGGGGGACGGGGTCCAGATGGCCAGACGCGAGAGAGTCATGACCATGTCGGTCGAGCTGCCGCTGTGGCGTGCGCTCGCCGGCTACCGGGTGCTCACCATGCTCTACGCGGTGGGGTTCTTCGCCACCGCCTACGACGGGTTCGAGCGCCCCTGGGTCGCCGTCGCCTACTACTGCGTCCTGTTCGTGTGGACGGTCGCCACCCTGCCCAAGGTCGCGAACGCGGCCAGTTGCACCAAGCGCTTCCTCGCCGCGGACCTCACCGTCGCGCTCACCGGCATCATGCTCACGACCGTCGCCGACACCCAAGAACGCATCCAGTCGGGCGGTCCGACGCTGCCGTCGATATGGACGGCCGGCTCCGTCCTGGCGTTCGCCATCAAGGGCGGCTGGCGCTGGGCGGCCTTCGCCTCCTCCGCGGTCGCCGTGACCAACCTGGTCGAGCGTGGCACCCCGGCCCGCGACACCGTCCACAACGTGATCCTCGTCTGGGTGGCCTCCATCGCCATCGGCTATGTCGTCGAGGTCGCCCGCGCCTCCGAGCGCACGCTCGCCCGCGCCCTGGAGATCGAGGCGGCGACCCGGGAACGGGAGCGGCTCGCCCGTGACATCCACGACAGCGTGCTCCAGGTGCTGGCCATGGTGCAACGGCGCGGCGCGGTGATCGGCGGCGAGGCGGCCGAGCTGGGCCGGATGGCGGGCGAGCAGGAGGTCGCGCTGCGCACACTGGTCTCCGGCGGCCTTGTGCCGATCTCCCGGGTGTCGCAGGACGCGGCCGACGGCGCCGTCGTCTACGCGGTGGACGAAGAGCCGCAGCCGTCACAGGAGAGCGGTCCGCTCGATCTGCGCGCGCTGCTCGCCCCCTTCGCCGCCGCCCGCGTCAACCTCGCCGACCCCGGCGCCCCGGTCCTGCTGCCCGGGCCCGCCGCGCGGGAGCTGGCCTCGGCGGTCGGGGCCGCCCTGGACAACGTCCGCAGACACGCGGGGGAGGACGCCCGGGCCTGGATCCTGGTCGAGGACGAGCCCGACACGGTGATCGTCACCGTGCGGGACGACGGTCCCGGCATCCCGGAAGGGCGGCTCGCGCAGGCCGAGGGCGAGGGGCGGCTCGGGGTCGCCCAGTCGATCCGCGGCCGGCTGCGCGATCTCGGCGGGAGCGCCGAGCTGATCTCGACCCCGGGGCAGGGCACGGAGGTCGAACTGACGGTGCCGAAGGCGCCGAAGGAGAAGAACGTGAAGCGGGGGAAGGCGGGACGGCGATGAGCCAGGAACCGAACCGGGAACCGAACCGGGAACCGAACCGGGAACAGGGACCGATCAAGGTCATGGTGGTCGACGACCACCCCATGTGGCGCGAGGCGGTCGCCCGGGATCTCGCGGAGTCCGGCTTCGACGTCGTCGCCACCGCCGGCGACGGCGAGCAGGCCGTGCGCCGCGCCAAGGCCACCACGCCCGACGTGCTGGTGCTGGACCTGAACCTGCCCGCCAAGCCGGGCGTGCAGGTGTGCAAGGAGGTCGTCGCCGCGAACCCGGCGCTGCGGGTCCTCGTGCTGTCGGCGAGCGGCGAGCACGCCGATGTGCTGGAGGCGGTGAAGTCCGGCGCGACCGGCTACCTGCTGAAGTCGGCGTCCACCGAGGAACTGCTGGACGCGGTGCGCCGCACGGCCGTCGGCGACCCGGTGTTCACCCCGGGCCTGGCCGGGCTGGTGCTGGGCGAGTACCGTCGGCTGGCCTCCGACCCCGGCCCCGCCGCCGGCGGCGACGAGCCGAACGCGCCGCGGCTGACCGACCGGGAGACCGAGGTGCTGCGCCTGGTCGCCAAGGGCCTGAGCTACAAGCAGATCGCCGAACGCCTCGTCATCTCCCACCGCACGGTCCAGAACCACGTCCAGAACACCCTCGGCAAACTTCAGTTGCACAACCGGGTGGAGCTCGTCCGGTACGCGATAGAGCGCGGCCTCGACGACGAGTGAAGGGCGCGCAAAACTGACTCTTCGTCGGACAACCGCGGCGAGGGGACACTTCCATGCGCGTAGGAGTACTGACCGGAGGCGGGGACTGCCCCGGCCTCAACGCCGTCATCCGGGCGGTCGTCCGCAAGGGCGTCCAGGAGTACGGCCATGAGTTCGTCGGCTTCCGGGACGGCTGGCGGGGGCTCCTCCACAAGAGGTCGGTCCGTCTCGACATCCCCGCCGTGCGCGGCATCCTGCCCCGCGGCGGCACGATCCTCGGCTCCTCGCGGACCAACCCCCTCAAGGAGGAGGACGGCATCCGCCGTATCGAGGAGACCCTCGCCGAGCAGCGGATCGAGGCGCTCGTCACCATCTGCGGCGAGGACACTCTCGGCGTCGCCGCCCGGCTCTGGGACGAGTACGCGGTGCCCTGCGTCGGCGTCCCGAAGACCATCGACAACGACCTGTCCGCCACCGACTACACCTTCGGCTTCGACACCGCCGTCGGCATCGCGACCGAGGCCATCGACCGGCTGCACACCACCGCCGAGTCCCATATGCGGGTCCTGGTCGTCGAGGTGATGGGCCGGCACGCCGGCTGGATCGCCCTCCACTCGGGCCTGGCGGGCGGCGCCAACGTCATCCTCATCCCCGAGCAGCGCTTCGACGTCGAGCAGGTGTGCGGCTGGGTGACCTCCGGCTTCCGGTCCTCGTACGCGCCGATCGTGGTCGTCGCCGAGGGCGCGATGCCCAAGGACGGCGACGTGGTGCTGAAGGACGGGTCGCTGGACCCCTTCGGACACGTCCGGCTGTCCGGCGTCGGCGAGTGGCTCGCCAAGGAGATCGAGCGACGGACCGGACAGGAGGCCCGTACGACGGTTCTCGGCCACGTCCAGCGTGGCGGCACCCCGAGCGCCTTCGACCGATGGCTCGCCACCCTCCCCCACTGCCTGAAGGGCGTGGGGGCACCCCCATCGGCCTGCACGCCGTCGACGCCGTCCACGAGGGCGACTTCGGCAAGATGGTCGCCCTGCGCGGCACGGACATCGTCCGCGTACCGATCGCCGAGGCGACGGCACGGCTGAAGACGGTGGACCCGACGCTGTACGCGGAGGTCGGGGTGTTCTTCGGCTGACGGCTACAAGGTGCTCGTGTGCCGTACCCGGCCCACCGACTCCCGCACGATCGCCGCCCCGTTCAGCGTCAGCACCGACTCCGGATGGAACTGCACACCCTCGAACCCGGGCCCGCGCAGGGCGTGCAGCTCCCCGTTCGCGGCCCGGCTCACCTCCACCCCGTGCGCGGCCAGTTCCCGCGCCGCCTCGTCGTCGCACCGCGCCACGAAGCTGTTGTAGAACCCGACGGTCTCCGCCCGCCCGAACAGGTCCACGGTCGTCTGCGCCCCCTGATACGGCACCTCCTTGCGGACGATGTCCAGCCCCAGCTCCGCCGCGATCAGCTCGTGCCCGAGGCAGACGCCGAGGATGCCGTGCCGGTGCTCCCGCAGCACCCGGGCGGTCAGCTCCCGCAGGAACCGCATCTTCGGATCGGCCAGGTCGGACGGGTCACCGGGACCGGGCCCCAGCACGACCGGCCCCTCGTGCCCGAGCACCGCCGCCCGCAGCCCGGGCTCGTCGTACCGCCGGACGCTCACCTCCAGGCCACTCGACCGCAGCATGTGCCCGAGCATCGCCGTGAAGGTGTCCTCGCCGTCGACGACGAGCGCGTGCCCGGACAGTTCCTCCGTCCGCTCCTGCATCCGCAGCCAGAACGGTGCGAGCGAGGCGCGCCGCCCGTCGAGGGCGGCACGCACGCGTGGGTCGTCGGCGAGACGCACGCGCGTGTGCTCCGCGCGCGGGCGGGACGGCCGTACGCCCAGGGCGGCCAGCACACCCGCCGCCTTCGCGTGCGTCTCCGCGACCTCGCCCGCCGGATCCGAACCGCGGACGAGCGTGGCTCCGACCGGCACCCGCAGCCGCCCGGCCGCGTCGATGTCGGCGGTGCGGATGAGGATGGGGGAGTCGAGGGTCTGGGCGCCTCCGGAGTCCCGGCCGAGCAACGCCAGCGCGCCCGCGTAGTAACCGCGTCCGACACCGTCCCGCCCGAGGGGCTCGTACCGCTCGATGACCCGGCAGGCGTTCTGCACGGGCGAGCCGGTGACGGTCGCCGCGAACATGGTCTCCTTCAGGACCTCCCGCACATCCAGCGAGGACCTGCCGCGCAGCTCGTACTCCGTGTGCGCGAGATGCGCCATCTCCTTCAGCCGGGGGCCGATCACCACCCCGCCCATGTCGCCGACGGTGCACATCATCTTGAGCTCCTCGTCGACGACCATCGACAGCTCCTCGATCTCCTTGCCGTCGGCGAGGAAGTCCAGCAGGTGCTCCGGGGTCGGGCCCTCGGCCGGATAGCGGTAGGTCCCGCTGATCGGGTTCATGACGACCGTGCCGCCGGACATCCGCACATGCACCTCGGGGCTGGCCCCGACCAGCGTCCGGTCCCCGGTGTGCACGACGAACGTCCAGTAGGCGCCGCGCTCGCCTTCGAGGAGCCGCCGGAAGAGCGCGAGGGCGTCCCCCCGCGAGAACCCCGGGATCTCCCCCTCGTACGTCCGCCGGATCACGAAGTTGGCGCCCTCGCCCCGCCCGATCTCGTCCCGCAGCACCCGCCCGACGATCTCGCCGTACTCCTCGTCGTCGACGTCGAAGGCGCCGGAACGGACCTGGACGTCGTGGGAGGGGAGCTGGGCCAGCGCTTCGGCCAGCGGGATCTCGTACGTCTCCTCGGGCGTCAGCACCGAGAGCGGCGTCCCGTCGTCGCGGACGTCGAAGCCGCGCTCGCGGATCTGGCGGAACGGGACGAGCGCGAGGCCCTCGTCGGGGAGGTCGGCGAGGCGGTCGTAGGAGGCGACCGGGCCGAGGAGCAGTTCGACGCTCTGCTCGTCGTGGCCGGGGGTGCGGCGGCGGAGCAGGGCGAAGGGGCGGGGGTCGTGCAGCAGGTCCGGCAGGTTCATCGGGTTCGGTTCCTTCTCGATCTCGTCGACGGAGAGGGAACGGCCCCGGAAACACCGAAGGCCGCCCCTCGGGCGGCCTTCGCGAAGTCTTGCGTACGCGCAGTCAGTGGGCCGCCGGATGAGCGGTCCACCACCAGTTCTGGGTCGAAAGCGCGAACATGCGACGCACCCTACCCCACAGGTGATCTCCCGCGATCGCGTGCGCACCTGAGCGGCACTCCGTCTCACCTGTCGAGCCGGTGCGAAAACGACTCGACACGACCCCGTAATGTTGAGGGCGTGACCGTGAACGCTAAGACCAGCGCGAGCGCTGGCAACACCTGGCGAGACCTGCCCGCGGCGCAGCAGCCCGAGTACCCCGACACCGAGGCTCTGCGCGCAGTGATCGCGGACCTCGAGTCGTATCCGCCGCTCGTCTTCGCGGGCGAGTGCGACCAGCTGCGCGCCCGGATGGCGGCCGTCGCCAAGGGAGAGGCGTTCCTCCTCCAGGGCGGCGACTGCGCCGAGGCCTTCGACGCGGTGTCCGCCGACCACATCCGCAACAAGCTGAAGACGCTGCTCCAGATGGGCGCGGTGCTGACGTACGCGGCCTCCGTGCCGGTCGTCAAGGTCGGCCGGATCGCCGGCCAGTACTCCAAGCCGCGCTCCAAGGGCACCGAGACCCGGGACGGCGTGACGCTGCCGACGTACCGGGGCGACTCGGTCAACGGCTTCGACTTCAACGAGGCGGCCCGTATCCCGGACCCCGAGCGGCTGAAGCGGATGTACAACGCGTCCGCCTCCACGCTCAACCTGGTGCGCGCCTTCACCACCGGCGGTTACGCCGACCTGCGCCAGGTGCACGCCTGGAACCAGGACTTCGTGAAGTCGTCCCCGTCCGGGCAGCGCTACGAGCAGCTCGCGCGTGAGATCGACCAGGCACTGAACTTCATGCACGCCTGCGGGGCCGACCCGGAGGAGTTCAAGACGGTCGAGTTCTACTCCTCGCACGAGGCGCTGCTGCTCGACTACGAGTCGGCGCTCACCCGCGTCGACTCCCGCACCGGCCGGCTGTACGACGTCTCCGCGCACATGGTGTGGATCGGCGAGCGCACCCGGCAGCTGGACCACGCGCACATCGAGTTCGCCTCGAAGATCCGCAATCCGATCGGCATCAAGCTCGGCCCGACGACCACGGCCGAGGAGGCGCTGCAGTACATCGAGCGTCTCGACCCCGACCGTGAGCCCGGCCGGCTGACCTTCATCGTCCGTATGGGCGCCGACAAGGTCCGCGACAAGCTGCCCGAGCTGGTCGAGAAGGTCAGCGCCTCGGGTGCGACCGTCGCCTGGATCACCGACCCGATGCACGGCAACACCTACGAGGCGGCCTCGGGTCACAAGACCCGCCGGTTCGACGACGTGCTCGACGAGGTCAAGGGCTTCTTCGAGGTCCACAAGGGCCTCGGCACCCACCCGGGCGGCATCCACGTCGAGCTGACCGGCGACGACGTCACCGAGTGCGTCGGCGGCGGCGACGAGATCTTCGTCGACGACCTCCACCAGCGCTACGAGACCGCCTGCGACCCGCGGCTGAACCGCAGCCAGTCCCTGGACCTGGCGTTCCTCGTGGCCGAGATGTACAGGGACCAGTAGCTCCTGGCCTCTTACGTACCTGTGCGGTGGGGCGCGGATCACATACGATCCGCGCCCCACCGCACTTTTACGCTCGCCGGGCTCCGGGTAAGGTTAGGTTAGCCTTATCGATCTCGGCGGGAGGTGAGTCCGCGTGTACGTCTGCAGCTGCTTCGGAGTGACTGAAGCGCAGGTCCAGAAGCATGTGGACGACGGAGCCTGCACGCCCCGCCAGATCGCCTCGGCCTGCAAGGCCGGAACGGACTGCGGCTCGTGCGTACGTCGCATTCAGGCCATCCTCGGCCGGGGCGCATGCCCGCGCCGTGAGCTGGCCGACCAGGGTCGGCCGGTCCTCACCGAGCTGGAGGAAGCCGCCTAGGACCGCCTAGGACCTGTACGGCCCAGCCTGCGGCCGCCCGGGGCTCAGCTCTCCGGCTGCTCGATCAGCTGGGCGATGTACAGCGCCTCGCCGAGCTTCTCCACCAGCTCCAGCTGTGTGTCCAGGTAGTCGATGTGATGCTCCTCGTCCTCGAGGATCGACTCGAAGATGTTCGCGGACGTCACATCGCCCTTTTCGCGCATCACCTTGATGCCGCGCTTCAGACGGTCGATCGCCTCGACCTCGATTTTCCGGTCGGCCTCGAACATCTCCTTGACCGTCTGGCCGATGCGCACATGGAACAGCCGCTGGTAGTTCGGCAGCCCCTCCAGGAACAGAATGCGGTCGGTGAGCACCTCGGCGTGCTTCATCTCGTCGAACGACTCGTGCCGGGTGTACTTCGCGAGCTTCGTCCAGCCGAAGTTCTCCTGCATCTTGGCGTGGAGGAAGTACTGGTTGATCGCGGTCAGCTCACCGGTGAGCTGCTCGTTGAGGAACTCGATGACCTCGGGGTCGCCCTGCATCGCAGAGGCTCCTTCCGCATGGGGAATTCGGAGTGGGGAATTCGGGGAGGGTTCCGCCGCATGATTTCACCGGTGCCGAAGATCGTCCAGTAAGTGCGTACTTAGTAAGTTAGTGCATGCTTAGTAGTAGTTGCCCGATTCTGGATATGGGCGGTCATGGCTGGTCATGTGCACTGTCGCAGGTCTGTCAGGATGGAGTCATGGGTCAGCCGGTGGAGCGTGAATCTGGGGAAGAAGCGGTGACAGAGCTTCCGCCGGGGCAGCGACTACAGCGCGGCTGGCCCGTCACCCACTACGGTCCGGTGCCCAAGTTCCGGCCTGAGCGCTGGGACTTCAGGGTCTTCGGCGCCACCGCCGACGGTGAGAAGAGCTCCTGGAACCACGAGGAGTTCACGGCGCTTCCGTACGCCTCCGTCATGGTCGATCTGCACTGCGTGACGAAGTTCAGCATGCTCGGCGCCGAGTGGGGCGGCATCCCGGCCCGGACGATCCTGGAGATCGCGCCGCCCGCGCCGCACGTCACCCATGTGATGGTGTGGGCCGAGTACGGCTTCAGCTCCAACCTGCGCCTCGCCGACTTCGCCGCCGAGCGCACGATTTTCGCCACCCACAAGGACGGCGAGCTGCTCACGGCCGAACACGGCTTTCCGCTCCGCCTGGTCGTCCCGCACCTCTATGCCTGGAAGGGCCCCAAGTGGGTGCGCGGCATCGAGTACATGACCGCCGACCGCCGCGGCTTCTGGGAGGAGCGCGGCTATCACAACATCGGCGACCCCTGGAAGGAACAGCGGTACTCCTACCAGGAGGGACCGGGCGACGGCCCCGAGCTCTGACCGACGCACGGCCGCCAGGTCTCGGCGTCAGCCGTCAGCCGTCAGCCGTCAGCCGGTCAGCCGTCGCGGAGCTTCTTCAGCCGCTCCACGTCCGCCGCGTGTCCCTCCTTGCCGCCGGGCGTCTCGATGATCAGCGGTACGCCCTCGGTCGCGGGGTGGGTCATCAGCGCCCGGAACGGGTCCTCGCCGATGTGGCCGGCGCCGATGTTCTCGTGCCGGTCCTTGTGGGCGCCGACCACGTCCTTGGAGTCGTTGGCGTGGATCAGTTTCAGCCGGCCCTCGCCGACCGTGTCCACCAGCAGATCGAGGGTCTGGTGCATCCCGGTCGGGCCGGTCAGGTCGTGTCCGGCCGCGAAGATGTGACAGGTGTCGAGGCAGACGCCGAGTTTGGGATGGGCGTCCAGCGCCTCGAAGTACGGTCCGAAGTCCCAGGTCCGGGAGCAGAGCGAGGCGCCCTGGCCGGCCGTCGACTCCAGCAGCAGGAACGGGTCGTCGTCGTGGGTCAGCTCGTCCAGCAGCGGCAACAGGTACTCGCGCACCTGCTTCAGCGCCACCGACCGGTCCCGCCCGCCCGTCGCGCTCCCGGTGTGGACGACCACGCCCAGCGCGCCGATCTCCCGCCCGCGGCGCAGCGAGTGCCGCATCGACTCCGCCGACTTCTCGGCCGTCGCCTCGGTGTGCGAGCCGAAGTTGATCAGGTAGGGCGCATGCACATACGCCGGGACCGCCTGAGCCGCGCACGCCTCGCGGAACGCCTCGTCCTGTCGCGGGTTCCCGACGGGCGTCGCCCAGCCGCGCGGGTTGGCGACGAACACCTGGACCGTCTCGGCCCTGAGATCGTGCGCGTACGGCATGCCCACGTCGTGCAGACCGCCGGCCACGGGGACATGACCGCCGACGGGGTTGCGGGAGGGGAAGGGGGATCGAGGACTCACCCGGTCAGGGTGTCATGCCCTGCCGCCCCGCCGGTCACCGGATGGTGATGGTGATCGTCGACCCCTTGGGCGCCATCTCGCCGGCCTCCACGGACTGCTTCTTGACGCTGTCGCCGAAGAGCCCGAGCAGCCCGCGGTCCTCCTTGACCTTGAACCCGGACTGCTCCAGGAGCGAGGTGGCGTCGTCGACGCTCGCACCGACCACGTCCGGGACCTCGACCAGCACCGGCCCCTTGGACAGCGTCAGCGTCACCGTGTCGCCGTCGGCGGCCTGGCTGTCGGCCCCCGGGGTCTGCGCCGCGACCTGCCCCTTGTCGAACTCGGAGTTGACCGCCGCGGCGGCGACCTTCACCTTCAGGCCGGCCTCCTGCAGCTCGGCCCTGGCGTCGGCCAGAGTCTCCCCGGTGACGTCCGGGACGTCGACCGGGCTGCCCTTGCTGACGACGATCGCGACCGCCGTGCCCGCGCGCCGCTGCGAGCCCGCCTCCGGGTCCGTGCTGATCACGAAGCCCTTGATGACGTCCTCGCTGAACGCCTTGGTGACCAGCCCCGGCTCCAGGCCGTCCGTCTTCAGCAGCGCCTCGGCCTTGTCCAGCCGGGAGCCCTTCACATCCGGCACCTTCACGATCTCGGGGCCGTCGGAGACGGTGAGCGTCACCGAGTCGTTCTTGCGGATCTTCGCGCCCGGCTCGGGGTCCGTCTCCATGACCGTGCCGCGCTTCGCGGTGTCGCTGTACTCGTGCTGGACCTTGCCGACCTCGAGTCCGGCCGCCTCCAGCCGCTTCCTGGCCTCCGCCTCCTTCTGCGTCAGCACCGCGGGGACCTTGGTGAACTGGCCGGAGTTGATGTACCAGACGCCCGCGCCCACACCGAACACCAGCAGGACGACGGTGACCAGCGCGAGCACCCCACGCCGGGGCGGCCGCACCGAACGCCGCCGCGGCGGCAGGGGCGGCGGGCTCTGGAACCGGGAGGTCCGGTCGACCGAGCCGTCGCCGTGCGCCGGGTCGAGGGGGTCGTCCTCGTTGACGGGCAGCGGGCGGGGCACGGTCAGCGAGCGCGGGATGACGCTGGTGCGGTCCTCGGCGATGTCGTGCCCGGCGGAGACGGCCTGCGGCGGCAGCGCGTCCAACTGCGCCTCGCTGAGCGGGGCGCGCGCCTCCCGCACCTGCCCGAGCAGCGCGACGGCGTCGTGCGGCCGGACTCCGGGCGTGCGGGCCGTCGCGGTGGCGACCAGTTCGTCCAGCTCGAACGGCAGACCGGGGACGGCGGCCGACGGCGGCGGGACGTCCTCGTGGAGGTGCTTGTAGAGCACGATCGCGGGGGAGTCGCCGTCGTGCGGCTTCTCGCCGGTGAGCATCTCGTAGAGCACGACCCCGCACGCGTACACGTCCACCCGGGGATCGGCGGCTCCGGGCTGCTCGATCTGCTCGGGAGCGAGATAGGCGACGGTGCCGAGCACGGCCCCGGTGGTGCTGGTCACGGTGTCCACGGACCGCACGAGCCCGAAGTCGGCGACCTTGACCCGCCCGTCATCCCCTATCAACACGTTCTCGGGCTTCATGTCCCGGTGCACGAACCCGGCGCGGTGCGCGGCCCCCAGCGCGGCGAGCACCGGCTCCAGGATGTCCAGCGCGGCCCGCGGCTGCAGCGCCCCGCGCTCGCGCAGCACGTCACGCAGGGTGCATCCGGCGATGTACTCCATGGCGAGATACACGTACGACGCGTCGGCGCCCTGATCGAACACCTGGACGACGTTCGGATGTGCGAGGCGGGCGACGGACTTCGCCTCCCGGATGAACCGATCGACGAACGCCCCGTCGGCGGCGAGCGCCGGGTGCATCACCTTGAGCGCGAGCACGCGGTCGAGGCGGGTGTCCACGGCCCGGTAGACCGTGGCCATCCCGCCGACCGCGATCCGCGCCTCGACGCGGTACCGGCCGTCGAGCACCTGCCCGACCAGAGGGTCCTGAAGGGTCGTGTCCACGCAGGCGAGTCTACGAGCAGCCACTGACACGACCCCCACCTCCACCACGATCGACCCCCGACTGCAGCCGAGCTGTGACGCGAGTCATGGGCGGGCGGGCACATGGCGGGTCGGCTGCCGACGGGGCTGAGCCCTCACGAGCGACGCCCACTTCTCGGCCGACCGGATCGGCCGAGAGGAAACGGGTGGTGCGTGGGTGGGAGACGCTTTTTCGGGGCTGGACCGGCGGTCAGAACGCGGGTCGCTCGGGGTCCAGCGCCGCGAGGCCCGCCGCAGGAGAGGACGCCTGCGCGAAGTAGCGGCGGGGGATCCGCCCGGCGAGGCGGGCCAACCTCCCCGCCTCGACCCCGGCCCGCATGGCGGACGCCATCCGCTCGGGGTCCGGCGACCGCGTCACCGCCGACGCCAGCATCACCCCCGCACACCCCAACTCCATCGCCAGCGCCACATCCGACGCCGTACCGGCCCCCGCGTCGAGAATCACCGGCACGCGCGCGTGCTCGACGATCAGCTGGAAGTTGTGCGGGTTGCGGATGCCCAGGCCGGAGCCGATCGGCGACCCCAGCGGCATCACCGCGGCGCACCCCACGTCCTCCAGCTTCCTGGCCAGCACCGGATCGTCGTTCGTGTACGGCAACACGGTGAACCCGTCGTCCACCAGCGTCTCCGCCGCGTCCAGCAACTCGATCGGATCCGGCAGCAGCGTCCGTTCGTCGGCGATGACCTCCAGCTTGACCAGGGACGTCCCCAGCGCCTCCCGCGCCAGCCGAGCCGTCAGCACGGCCTCCCCGGCGGTGAAACACCCCGCCGTGTTCGGCAGCACCCGGATGCCCAGCCGCTCCAGCACCGACAGCACGGACCCGTGCACCGAAGGATCGACCCGGCGCATCGCGACCGTCGTCAGCTCGGTCCCGGACGCCACCAGCGCCCGCTCCAGCACCTCCAGGCTGGGCGCGCCCCCCGTGCCCATGATCAGCCGGGACGAGAAGGACGTACCTCCGAGGACGAAGGGATCGTCGGCCATGGGTCAGCCTCCTTGGACGGCGGTGAGGACCTCGACGCGGTCCCCCTCGGAGAGGGACGTCGACGGCCACTGCGCGCGCGGGACGACGGTTTCGTTCAGGGCGGCGGCCACTCCGGAGGGGGCCGGGGTCAGCGTGCGGACGACGCTGTCGAGAGCCGTGCCGGGCGCGACCTCCCGGCGCTCTCCGTTGACCGAGATGTTCATGCGGGCTGCTCCTGGAGGGCGAAACGCCCGGGCGTGAAGGGACGGGCCTCGTCCGGCAGCTCCCCGGTGGCCAGGGCATGCGCCATCGCGTCACCGGTCACCGGCGTCAGCAGCACGCCGTTGCGGTAGTGCCCGGTGGCCAGCAGCAGCCCGTCAAGCTCCGTCGGCCCGAGCAGCGGCGCGTTGTCCGGCGACCCGGGCCGCAGCCCCGCGCGGGTCTCCGTGAGCGGCAGCTCGGTGATCCCAGGGACCAGCTCATGGGCGTCGCGCAGCAGCTCGTACACGCCCCCCGCCGTCACCGTCGTGTCCCAGCCCAGCTCCTCGCTGGTCGCGCCCACGACCAGCTCGCCGTTCTCCCGCGGCACCAGGTAGACCTGGCTGCCGCGCACCACGGCCCGCACCGTCCGGCTCAGGAACGGCGCGTACGGCCGCGGCACGGTCAGCCGCAGCACCTGACCCTTCACGGGCCGTACGGGGGGCAGGACGTCCTCCGGAACCCCCGAGAGCCGCCCGCTCAGGCTGCCGCCGGCGAGCACCACCTGCCCCGCCTCCAGCGTCGTACCGTCCCGGGTGACGACGCCCGCGGCCCGTCCGCCCGCGACGGACAGCCGCTCGGCCCAGGCGCGGTGGAAGACCACGCCCGCCCGCTCGCACGCGGCCAGCAGTGCCCCGGCCAGCCGTCGCGGATCGATCTGGTGATCGCCGTCCACCCGCAGCCCGCCGCGCACCCCCGGCGCGAGCATCGGTTCCAGGCGCCGGCACTCCCGCCCGGACAGCCACTCCGACTCCAGCCCCGACTGCCGTTGAAGGGCGTGCAGTTCGCGCAGGTGGGCGCGGTCGTCGGCGTCCAGCGCGACCGCGAGCGTGCCGCAGCGCCGGTAGCCGAGGCCGTGTCCGGTCAGCTCGGTCAGCTCGGTCACGAAGTCCGGATACCGGCGGGCCGAGGCCAGGTTGAGGCCGAGCAGGGTCTGCTCGCCGTGGTGCAGCTCGGTGACGGCGGCCAGCATCCCGGCGGCCACCCGGGCGGCCCCGCCGCCCGGCTCCGGGTCCACCACCGCCGTGGCGAAGCCGCGCTGCGCGGCCCGCCAGGCCGTGACCAGCCCGATGACCCCGCCCCCGATGACGAGGACGTCCGACGTACGTGGAGACGACGGTGACAGTGGAGACGACATGGGCGTCCAGCCCCTCCCTTCGCCGGCATGACCCGGATCAGGTTCGTACGGTCGGAGGCCGCCAGCCTCCCTCTCAGCCCGGTGCGTCCGGGCTCCCGCGAGTGCTCTACGTTGGCCACCCTAGCCCGACCCCGCACACCTCAGTAAGGGAGCCTCCGCCCATGGCGCGGTCACTCGACGGCCTGGTCCTCGCCCCGGTCGCCGACCAGGCCCCCGGGCAGGTCGGCACCCGTACCCGTTTCACGTACCACGAGCGGGACGGCGCGGTATGGGCCGAATACGCGGGCGGCGACGTCGTACGGGGGCGCCTGGTGGGTACCCGGGAGGGAGACCGGCTCGACTTCCGCTACGTACAGCTCAAGTACGACGGGACGACGTCCTCGGGGCACTGCGTGTCGGCCGTCGTGGAGCTGCCCGACGGCCGGGTGCGCCTCGACGAGACCTGGGAGTGGGAGTCGCAGGACGGCAGCGGCACGAGCGTCGTGGAGCAGGTCACAGCGCACGACGGCTGACTGACGAGGCGTCAGCTGACTAGGGTGATCCGACTATGGTGATCGGGTGAGCGAGACGCAGACGCAGACGCAGACGCAGACGCAGACGCAGGAAGGCAGGCCCGCGGCGCGGCGCGTGGTCGTTGTCGGCGCGGGCATGGCCGGCGTGCAGACCGCGGTCGCCCTGCGCGACCAGGGCTTCGACGGCACGGTGACGCTCATCGGCGCGGAACCCCACCAGCCCTACGACCGGCCCCCGCTGTCCAAGGCCGTCCTGCTCGGCACGTCCGAGGGCTCCGCCTTCGACGTCGACTTCGAGGGCCTCGGCATCGAGCTGGAGCTCGGCCGCGAGGTCCTGGGCCTGCGCCCCGCCGACCACGAGCTGGACACCGAGCGCGGCCCGGTCCCGTACGACGTCCTCGTGCTCGCCACCGGCGCCGAACCCCTCCGACTGCCCGGCGCCGAGGGCGTGCGCGGCGTGCATCTGCTGCGCACCCTGGACGACGCCGAACGGCTACGGCCCGTGCTCGCCCGACAGCACGACGTCGTGGTCGTCGGCGCCGGCTGGATCGGCGCGGAGTTCGCCACGGCCGCGCGCGAGGCCGGCTGCGCGGTCACCGTCGTCGAGGCCGCCGACCGACCGCTGGCCGGGGCCCTGCCCGCCGAGGTCGCCGCCCCGATGGCCGCCTGGTACGCCGACAGCGGCGCCGTGCTGCGCACCCACACGCGCGTGGAGCGCGTCGAACCCGGCGCGGTCGTCCTCGACGACGGCTCGCGACTGCCCGCCGGCGCCGTCGTGGTCGGCATCGGCGCCCGCCCGGCCACCGCCTGGCTGACCGGCTCCGGCGTCGAGCTGGGCGCGCACCGCGAGGTCGTGGCCGACGCCCGTCTGCGCACCTCCGTGCCGGACGTGTACGCGGTCGGCGACTGCGCCTCCTTCCCTTCGGGAAGGTACGGCGAGCGGCTTCTCGTCCACCATTGGGACAACGCTCTCCAGGGGCCGCGCACGGTCGCGGCGAACATCGTCGGCGCGAGCACCGGCGAGCCCCAGGCCGTCTACGACCCCGTCCCGTACTTCTGGTCCGAGCAGTTCGGCCGCTTCGTCCAGTACGCCGGGCACCATGCCGAGGCCGACCGCGCGGTGTGGCGCGGCGACCCGTCCGGACCGGCCTGGACGGTCTGCTGGCTGCGGGAGGGCCGTCTGGTCGCCCTGCTGGCCGTGGGGCGTCCGCGCGACCTCGCCCAGGGCAGACGGCTGATCGAGGCGGGCGCGCGCATGGACCCGCTGCTGCTCGCGGACCCGGCGAGGCCCCTGAAGACGGCGACGGCCCCGGCCTGAACACACCGGTCCGCCCCGGCCGGAACGCCCTGGTCGGACCGGCCCGACTTCCGACTGTCAGCGGCAGATGGCAGGCTTGTTCCCGTGACCGAGATTGACGCAAAGACCGATGTTCTCGTCCCCGCCTGGCTCACCCTGCCCGACATCGCAGAAATGCTCGATGTCGAGGTGACGCGCGTCCGGCAGCTGGTCAGGGACGGCCAGCTCATCGCCGTACGCCGTGGCGAGAACCGCGCACTGCACGTCCCCGCCGCCTTCATCGACGAGGACAAGGTGGTCAAGGGCCTGTCCGGGACCCTGACCCTGCTGCGGGACGACGGCTTCACGGACGAAGAGATGCTGGAGTGGCTCTTCACCCCCGACCCGACCCTCCCAGGCACCCCGGCGCAGGCCCTGAGTGAGAATCGCGGCACGGAGGTGAAGCGCCGCGCCCAGGCGCTCGCCGTCTGACCTGGCGACGCCTGGCGTCCGACCTGCGGATCGAACCGAACGACCCGGTGTACGGGGGCCGCCGGCCCTCGTACACCACCACCCTGGGGGGACCTTCGTATGCCCGTCACCGCTCGCGCCCGGCTGGCCGACGCCCGGCTGTACCTCTGCACGGACGCCCGCACCCGCCAGGGCGACCTGCCGGAGTTCCTGGACGCGGTCCTCGCGGGCGGCGTCGACATCGTCCAGTTGCGGGACAAGGGCATGGAGGCGGCCGAGGAACTGGAGCACCTCAGGGTGTTCGCCGACGCCTGCGCCCGGCACGGCAAGCTGCTCGCGGTCAACGACCGCGCGGACGTCGCCCATGCCGTCGGGGCCGACGTCCTCCATCTGGGCCAGGGCGACCTGCCGGTTTCCGCGGCCCGCGCGATCCTCGGCGCCGACGTCCTCATAGGCCGCTCCACGCACACCGAGGCGGAGGCGGAGGCCGCCGCGGTCCAGGAGGGCGTGGACTACTTCTGCACCGGCCCCTGCTGGCCCACTCCCACCAAGCCCGGCCGGCCCGCCCCCGGCCTCGGCCTGGTCCGGCACACGGCCGCCCTCGGCGCGGACCGCCCCTGGTTCGCGATCGGCGGCATCGACCTCGGCAACCTCGACGAGGCGCTGGCGGCGGGCGCCCGCCGGGTCGTCGTCGTCCGGGCGGTCACCGAGGCGGACGACCCCGGCGCAGCGGCGGCGGAGTTCGCGAAGCGGCTGCGCGCGGCGTAGCCCGGCCGCGCTCGACCGGGCTGCATCGGGCCACACCGGTTCGGCCGGGCTCGGTCCGGCGTCCAAGGGGTGGACAACAAGTCGACAATTCGGGCAAATTTCCCGCATTCGGTTGGGGGACCGCCAGCCCCTGGCTAACCTGCGGGTATGGCCCTAGGAACCGCATCCACCAGGACGGACCGCGCGCGCACCGTGCGCGACATCCTGGCGACCGGCAAGAAGACGTACTCGTTCGAGTTCTACGCGCCGAAGACGCCCAAGGGTGAGCGGAGCCTGTGGAACGCGCTGCGCAGGGTCGAGGCGGTCGCACCCGACTTCGTGTCGGTGACGTACGGCGCCGGCGGCTCCACCCGCGCGACCACGGTCAAGGAGACCCAGCAGATCGTCGTCGACACCACCCTGACGCCGGTCGCGCACCTCACCGCCGTGGACCATTCCATCGCCGAACTCCGCAACATCATCGGCCAGTACGCCGACGCCGGGATCCGCAACATGCTCGCCGTGCGCGGCGACCCGCCCGGCGACCCCATGGGCGCATGGGTGCCGCACCCGCGGGGCCTGACGTACGCGGCCGAACTCGTCCGGCTCATCAAGGAGTCGGGCGACTTCTGCGTGGGCGTCGCCGCCTTCCCCGAGATGCACCCGCGCTCCGAGGACTGGGACGCGGACGTCACGCACTTCGTCGACAAGTGCCGGGCCGGCGCCGACTACGCCATCACGCAGATGTTCTTCGAGCCCGAGTCCTATCTGCGGCTGCGCGACCGGGTCGAGGCGGCCGGTTGTGTGACTCCGGTCATCCCCGAGGTCCTGCCGGTCACGAGCGTGAAGATGCTGGAAAGCCTGCCCAGGCTCAGCAACGCCCACTTCCCGGCCGCTCTGAAAGAGCGGATCCTCACAGCCAAAGACGATCCGGCCGCTGTACGCTCCATTGGCATCGACTTCGCCACGGAGTTCTGCGCACGGCTGCTGGCCGAGGGAGTGCCCGGACTGCACTTCATCACGCTCAACAACTCCACGGCGACGCTGGAAATCTACGAGAACCTGGGTCTGCACCACCCGCCGCAGGCCTAGACCGGTCGCACCCACATACGACACACTGCGTAGCGGCCACTGGGAGAGGGGCGTACATGGGCTGGACGGTCCTCTACATCGCGTTCGGCATCGTCGCGCTGTGGTTGTTGGGTGAGGTGCTGCTGCAGTACAAGGCGCGACTGCGCTGGCGACTGCTGGCCTTCGTCGGCTTCCTCGGCGTCGTCCTCGGTGTCCTGATCCCGTCGGTCGTCGTCATCGAGCTGGGCGCGATCGCCTTCGCGGTCGGCCAGACCTACGTCACGCTGTCGTTCCGCCGCGGCTTCGCCGAAGGCTGGGCCTTCCGGCGCGCGGATGCGGACGGTGACAGGGACGAGGACGCGGACACGGAAGGCGCCCGCGGCTTCATCCCCAGGCGCCGCCGCGGCAAGGCCGAGCGCCAGGACCCGACCCTCGAGGCCTCCGACCTCCAGAACGCCGAGGCAGCCGGATTCGACGCGGGCATGCCCTACGGAGCAGACAGCGCGGCGTTCGGCCAGGACAAGAACGCCTACGGCGACGACGACTACGACCGCGACGACGTCTTCACGCCCGCGGCCCGGGGTGTCGACCCCATGGCCGCCGAGAGCGCCTCCGTCTACGAGCCGCAGCCGCTGCCCGACGACACCGGCTCCTACGGCGTGTACAGCGACGCCGCGTACGCGGCCGCGACCGGCCAGGGCCAGCAGCAGGGTCAGCCCCAGGACCAGTACGCGACGGCCGCCCAGGGCGCGGACCAGAACTACGGGTACGACAACACCTACTCCGGGTACCACCAGCAGCAGTACGGCTACGACGCCACGGGCGAGCAGCAGTACGCCGCCTACTCCGACCCGTACATCGGCACCCAGACCTACGGCGGCGGCTCCTACGACGCCGACTACGGCCAGCAGCAGTACGGGCAGCAGGGCTACGGCCAGGACCAGTACGGCAACGGCGGCTACGGGGAGACCCCGGCCGGCGGCGTCTGGGTCCCGCAGCAGCGCAACACCGACGACCCGCTCGGCGGCGAACTGCCGCCCGAGCAGCAGTATCCGTACCAGGGCGACGGACAGCAGCCCGGGCACGGCCAAGGCCAGGGCAACGGCTACGACGAGCAGCAGTATCGGTTCTGACGGCCGCGTTGTCCCGGGAGCCCGCGCAGCGGCTCACTCACCGGGTCTCACTGTGAGCCCCGGAACTCCGGGCCCTCCACGATCAGGCCGGACACCAGCGCGCCCGACATGCCCGCGTGGGGGAGTCCGCCACCCGGATGCGACCAGCCGCCGACGGTGAACAGGCCCTGCATACCCGTGGAGTTGGCGGGGTGCAGCAGCCGCCCCCCGGCCGCAGCCAGCGCGGGCGCGGGGACGGCCCCGCCGGCCGCGCCCGTCTCCCGCGCGACATCGGCGGGAGTGCGCACCTCGCGCCACAGGACGCGGTCCCGCAGACCGGGGACGGCCCGCTCGGCGCCGGCGACCAGCGCCTCCAGGTGCTCGTCGCGGATCCGCGCACCGGAGGGGACCACGGCACTCAGCGTGACCGACTCGTGGTCGCCGTCCGGCACCAGCCGCGCGTCGCCGGGCCGTAGGACCGTGACCGTCGGCCGGGCGGGCACGGACGGCGTCGTACCGAAGAGGCTCTCCAACTCGGCCTCGCGGTCCGCCGTGTGCACCACCGTGCGGTGCGCGGTGCCCTCCGGCCGGGCGCCGCGCAGCGCCAGCAGCACGGTCAGTCGACTCGGCAGGCCCTGCTGGGGCCCGATCTCGCCCGCACCGCGGCCGGGAAGACCGGCGATGCTCCCGGGCTGACCGGCGACGCCGGCGGGATCACCGGCGACGTTGCCCGGGGCGACGACGAAGTCCGCGTCCGCCACCGTGCCCCCAGCCAGTTCCACGCCCGCCGCCCGGCCGTTCTTCTCCAGGACCCGCGTGACCTCTGCCCCGAAGACGAACTCGACCCGCCGGGCCAGACACCGCTCGTACACCGCGCGGGCCAGCTCCCGCATCCCGCCCCGCACGTACCAGGTGCCGAACGCGTGCTCCAGGTACGGCAGGACGGCCGCGCTCGCCGGGGTGACCCGGGGATCGAGGCCGTACGCGAGCGCGTGGCCCTCCAGCAGCGCGGCGAGCCGGGGATCGCGCAGCTCCCAGGCGCCGACCTCGGCGAGGGTGCCCGCCCGGCGGGTGCGCAGCAGGCGCTTGTGGGGGACCGCCGGGTAGGGCTCGCGGTCGGCCAGCACCGACCAGTTCGGCCACAGCGGCTCCTCCAGCAGCGGACGGCGCGTGCGGTCCCAGGCCTCGCGGGCCCGGACCAGGAAGTCGCCCCAACGCTGTCCGGCCTGCGCCCCGAGCGCTTCGTCCAGCGCCGAGACCACTCCCGCGCGCGAGGCGTTCGGCAGGGGCGCCTCGGTGCCGTCCGCGAACAGGTGCCGTGCGGACGGGTCGACCTGGACCAGCTCGACACAGGCCTCCAGCGGCTCCTTGCCCGTCTTGACGAACAGGTCACGGTAGACGGCGGGGAGGGGAAGCAGCCCGGGGCCGGTGTCGAAACCGAACCCCTCCCGCTCGAAGCGGCGCACCGCCCCGCCGTAGTCTTCCGTCCGCTCGTACACCGTCACCCGGTGGCCCGCCACGGCCAGCCGGGCGGCCGCCGCCAGCGCGCCCATCCCGGCGCCGATCACCGCAATCCCTGCCATGCCCGCGACTTTATCGGCCGCCGCTGACAGTCACGCCGTCAGCCCGGCGAGGGCGGCCAGGGGTGCCGGGCCACGCGCCTTTCCTCGCGTCGCTGTGCCCTGCGCCGCAGGAACCGGCGGATCCGTGAGACGAGGAAGAACAGGACCGTCAGCCCGGCCGGCAGCAGGACGGCCGCGATGATCGCCGCCGCCCCCGGGTGGAATATCGCGCGACTGTCACGATGCCGGCGACCGCGAGATCCTCCGTGAGGCTCACGATCACGTTGCTGAACGGCTCGGGCGAGGTGTTGACCGCCATGTCGGAGAGCGAGCCGCTCGCCCGGCGAGCAGCGGCCCACCCAGACGCCGGCCAGTGGCCGGATCACCATGTGAACCGAGTCCCACGCCGAGTCCACGTACGGGATCTTGTCGGCCACCGCCTCGCACAAGAACAGGAAGTCCGCCACGGCGAGCACCTCGGGACGCTGCAACGTCTCCGGGACGTCGTCGCTCAGGCCGGCCGCGCCGAAGAGGCCGAGCAGCAGTACCACCGCGTAGGCGTTGATGCCGCCGGCCCAGCCGCTGGCGCTGTGTCTTCTGGGGGACATCCCCCAGGCCCCCGGCCAAGGGGGACTGCGGACACGGACGCGATCGTAACCAGTCGACCGCGCAGCGTCCTGAGGATGAGTGCGCAGCCCTGAGTACACGTACCTAGGGGGTGAGTTGAGTACGCGCGCGGATGGGGGACGACCTGCGCGAACGGGAGAGTGGAGGCACGGAAAGAGGCGCGGCTCCGGCACCGGCGACACGGGGCGCCGGAACGGAGCGGCCCTCGATCCGCTCCTTCCGCCGACCAGTTCGGCGGGAGCGAGGCACGGGGGGTACCTCGGGGGAACGACCGAACGGGGGAACGAGGGGGGAACGGGGGAGACAGGGGGAACCGGGGAGCACGAGGAAGCGCCGGTTCGAGGCGGCCCACGGGGGACGTGGCCACCACGGACCGGCGCTTTCGTGCACACGCGCGTGGAGCCTCGCCGGCGGTGCCCCCTGACGGCGACCTCCTGCCGGCGACCTTCCTAGCGGCGACCGCTCACCCGCCCCTGCAACAGCCGCGACAGCGCCGAGTGGACGTCGTCCAGGGACCGTTCCGGCTGGAAGGCCTGCCAGTCCAGGGCGGCCACCAGGACCATGCCGACCAGCGCGGCCGCCGTCAGCGGCACGTCGATCTCCTCGCTGAACTCGCCGTTCTCGACGCCCTCGCGCAGCACCGTCTCGACGACGGCCACCGCCTGCTGACGGACCACCATGAGCGTGGACTGCCAGGCCCGGTTGGTGCGCCACAGCTCGGCCACGTAGAGCTGGGTGAAGGACGGGTAGCGGTCGATGAAGACGAGGCCCGCGCGGATCATCGCGTCCAGCGCGTCGACCTTGTCGCCGCCCTCCTGCGCCGTGCGCTCGGCCGCCTCCCGCAGCGAGGCGGTGAGGAGGCCCACGCCGTGCCTCAGCAACTCCTCGAAGAGGACCGACTTGCTCGCGAAGTTGTAGTAGACCGTGCCCTTCGCCACGCCGGCCCGTTCGGCGATCTCGTCCACCGTGGTCGCGGAGAAGCCCTGTTCGGCGATGAGAGTGACGGCGGCTTCGTAGAGCTTCTGCCGGGTGGCCTCGCGGCGGGTGCGGCCGCCCGGGGTGGTGCTGCTTTCCATGGTCCTGATTGTCACAGGAACCCGGACCCCTGGGCGCCGGATCCTCACAGGCTCAGTTCCGGGTGCAGCCGGTCCAGTGTCCACACCTGGCGGCGGCGCGCCGACAGGGCGGTCAGCGCGAGGGCGCCCGCGGTGAACGCGACGAGCACCACGCACGCGTGCCACACCGGTTCCGGCCCGCCGCCCGTGATGAGCCTCCGGAGCGCCTCGACGACGTAGCTCATCGGCAGGTAGGGGTGGATCGCGTTGAAGAAGTCCGGGCTGGTCTGCACGGGATAGGTGCCGCCCGCGGACGTCAACTGGAGCATCAGCAGCGCGAGGACGAGGATCCTCCCGGCCGCCCCGAAGCGCGCGTTGAGCCACTGCACGAGGGCCGCGAAGCACGCCGTCACCAGGAACAGGAAGCCCACCGTGCCGGCCGCCCGCGCCGGCTGCAGGCCGATCGCCCAGTGCAGCACGGCCATCAGAGCCGTCGTCTGGAGCACCCCGATCGCGACCACCGGCAGCCAGCCCGCCAGCGCGATCCGCCAGGCCGAGCCGCCCGCGGCGAGCGCGCGCCGGTTCATCGGCGCGATCAGCATGTACGCCACCATCGCGCCCACCCACAGCGACAGCGGGATGAAGTACGGGGCGAAACCGGTGCCGTAGTTGGGCGCCCTGTGCAGGTTCTGGGAGGCGAGCTGCACGGGGTCGGCCATGACCGCGGTGCGCGCGTCGCGCTGCTGCTCGTCGTAGTCGGGGATCTGTTCGACGCCGTCGTGCAGACCGTCGGCGAGCTCGCCGGAGCCGTCGGAGAGCTTGAACATGCCGCCGTTGAGGTCCGCGGCGCCCGTCTCCAGCTTGCCCACGCCCTCGTCGAGGTCGACGGAACCCGTCTTGGCCGTGCCGAGCCCGGTGTTGAGCTTCTTGGCGCCCTTGGCGACCTTCCCTGCGCCCGTGTTCAGCGCGTTGACCTTGGTCACGGCGTCGGCGAGGTCCTCGGAGAGATGCGGGGCGCTGTCGGCGAGCGACTGCGCCTGCGTCTGGAGGGCGGCGAGGTCCGTGCTGAGCGTCGTCAGGTCGCCGTCCTGGTCGGCGATCAGCGTGTTGACGTCGTCGGCGACCTTCGCCACGTCGGCGGCCGCGTCCTTGGCCTTCTCCAGGTCGGCGCACGCGGGGTCGGGCAGCACCTGTGTCTCGCAGCGCGCCTCGTGCACGGCGGCGAGGGTGTCCGAAGCCGTATGGGCGCCCTCGGCGGCGGTCGGCGCCGCCTTCACCAGGGTCGCGAGGTTGTCGCGGATCACCTTGGCGGAGTCGGCGACCAGTTGGGCGGTGTCCCCGATGCTCTTCTCGTTGTCCTTCAGGAAGGGTCCCACCGCGGTGGAGAACCCGTTGACCTTGTCGGCGAGCGCCTGCGTGCCGTCCGCGACGCTCTGCGAGCCGTCCTGAAGGCTGTCGGCGCCCGTGTCGAGCTTCTCCAGGCCCTTCGCCAGCTTGCCGCTGCCGTCCTTGGCGTCGGTCAGCCCGTCGGCGAGGTCCTTGGAGCCCTTCTCGGCCTTCCCGACGCCGTCCTCGAGGTCGTCGGCCCCGTCGGCGGCCTTCGCCGTCGCGCCGTGGATGTCGGAGAACGAGACGAAGATCTTGTCCAGGAAGGACCGCGAGGCCTTCGTGGACGCGGCCGTGCGCACCTCGCTGAAGACCGTCCGCGAGATCTGCCCGACGATGTAGTTGTTCGCGTCGTTCGTGCGCACCTGAAGGGCGCTCGTCTCGGGGGAGTCGCCCGCGCTGGAGGCGATCCGCGTGCTGAAGTCGGCCGGCATGGTGAGCGACAGGTAGTACCTGCCGTCCTCCACGCCCGCGCGTGCCTCGGCGGCGCTCACCTCGTGCCAGTCGAAGACCTCGCTGTCGCGCAGGCCCTTCGTGATCTCGTCCCCGGCGGTGATCCTCTGCCCGTCGGCGGTGGCCCCTCGGTCGTCGTTCACCAGCGCCACGGGGATGCGGTCGAGCCTGCCGTACGGGTCCCAGAAGGACCACAGGTACAGCGCGCCGTACAGCAGGGGCAGCAGCAGGAGTGCGACGAGGGCGGCCCGGGGGAGCTTGCCCCGGCCGAAGCGCCGCAGCTCAAGCGCGGCCAGTCTCGGCGAGCGCATGCGCCGTCTCCTCTTCGTGCTCGGCACCGGTTTTCGGTTCGTCGGCAACGGCGTCCGCGCGCGTCGAGAGGGCGACCGTGACCGTGTTCTCGGGGGCCTCGGCGCACACCGCGAGGACCGTCGTCCCCGCCTCGGCGAGGGACCCCAGCAGCGCCCAGACCTCCGCCCGTTCGGCGTCCGCCAGCTTCAGGTCGACGTCGTCGACGCCGAGCAGCCCGGGCCGCCCGACCAGCGCCAGCGCCACGGACAGCCGCAGGGCCTCGAGGCGCTCCAGGTCGCGGACGGCGGTCCGCGAGCCCTTGGGCAGGGCCTCGGGGTCCAGTCCGGCGGCGGTGAGCGCGGTGTCGATCCGCAGCTTCGTCTCGGCGGTCCGCTCCGCGCGCGGGCGCAGCGACTCGCGCACGGAGCCGCCGAACCGCCGTTGCAGCAGCGCCCGTTCACGCAGGTGCTCGCCGACGGTCAGGGCCGGGTCGAGGTCGGTCACCCCGGCGACGTGCGCGAGCGCGCCGACGCGACGCACGGCCGCCAGCTGCCTGGGCAGCCGTGCCCCGCCCACGGTCGCCGTCCCCTCGGTCGCCTTCATCCGTCCGGTGAGCGCGAGCAGCAGGCTCGTCCGGCCGGAGCCGGAGGGCCCCTCGACCGCGATCAGCGAGCCCGGCTCCGCGTCGACGCCGATGCCCCGGAACGCCCATCCGCGAGGGCCTCGGAGCCCGAAGCCGTCGGCGGTGACACCGACTCCGTCCACAGGTCCCCCTGAGTTGGAATTTCTGAACTGACTGGTCAGTGCAAAAACTAGCCCGAACCTTCGATCGAAGCAAAAGTCCAGGTCAGAACGGATTGTCAGTGGCATACCGCACGATGGGCACATACGGCATCCCCGTATCGGGGCATGCCGTCACACAGACGACAGGAGGTTCGTCATGGCCACCTACCACGCAGCCGCCGCAAACCGGCGCCGCGCCACCGGCCCTGCCCCCTCACTGACCGGCCCGGCGAGCGACGTGCACCCCGTGCTCCGTCGCACCGCGGCCCCGCCCGCCGCCCTCGATCTGCTCGCCCAGGCCCGCGCCGGGCTGGACGAGGCGGCCGTCCTCGAAACCCCCAACGAGCGCTACGCCACGGCCCACCTCGCGGCCCTGCGCACCGCCGCGGCCGTGCTCGCCGCCCGGGGGCGTCCGGATCCCGCGCCCCGCCGGCGGGCCCGCATCCGGAGCGCCTGGGAAGTGCTCCCCGAGATAGCGCCCGAACTCACCGAGTGGAGCGCGCTGTTCGCCTCCGGAGCCCGCCGCCGCGCCCGCGCCGAGGCGGGCATCCAGGGCGCGGCCACCCGCCGGGACGCCGACGACCTGATCCGCGACGTGGCGATGTTCCTCCGCCTCGTCGAACGCATGCTGGTACTCCAGCCGGTCCTGCCCCAGCCCCGCCAGGACGCGGACACCCCGGACGGCTCCCACCCGGACCGCGACCTGCCGGACACGGGGTGACGGGCGTGGTCGGCGCCCGTCGTCGCGCCACGGCGGGGTGCCGGGGCGACCCGGTACACCGCCGGGATCGGGTAAGGCGTCGGAGGCAATAGGGTGGAAGTCGCCTGAAGCCTTCCCTCCACCTGCCTGCCCGCAGCCTTCCCGGCCGGGCCGGTCGCGGCCGGGAAGGCAGCCCGTTCGCTCCGCCCCGCGAGGGGCGGTGCCGCGCCGAGGAGTCAACTGCCGTGTCGGACCCGATGCGCCCCCGCGCCTCTCTCCGTACCGCCGTGGTCTGGGAGGTCCTCCAGGACGCCCTCGAACGCCGGGGCAAGGCGACCGGCCGTGAGTCGCTGGACGTCCTCGACACCGGAGGCGGCAGCGGCAACTTCGCCGTGCCCGTCGCTCTGCTCGGGCACCGGGTCACCGTCGTCGACCCCAGCCCCAACGCGCTGTTCGCCCTGGAGCGCCGCACCGCCGAAGCCGGCGTCGCCGACCGGGTGAAGGGCGTCCAGGGCGACGCCCACGGCCTCTTCGACGTAGTCGAGCGCGGCGGCTACGACGCCGTCCTGTGCCACGGCGTCCTGGAGTACGTCGACGACCCGGCCGAGGGCGTCCGCAACGCGGTGGCCGCGCTGCGCTCCGAAGGCGTCCTCAGCCTTCTCGCCGCCGGCCTCGGCGGAGCCGTCCTCGCCCGCGCTCTCGCCGGCCACTTCAAGGAGGCCCGACAGGCCCTCACCGGCCCGGACGGGCGCTGGGGCGCCGGTGACCCTGTGCCCCGCCGCTTCACCGCCGAGCAACTCACCGCCCTGGTCGAGGGCGCGGGCCTCAGGGTCGGCGCCGTGCACGGGGTGCGGGTCTTCGCCGACCTCGTCCCCGGCGTCCTCGTGGACACCGAGCCCGGCGCCCTGGAGGCCCTGCTCAAGCTGGAGGAGGCCGCCGCCGAACTCCCCGCCTTCCACTCCGTCGCCACCCAGCTTCATGTGCTCGGGGAGACGCAGGGGAGCGACGGGAGCTGAGCGCCTCCCGGGGCGCACCGCTGATCAGGGCCTTGGCTGTGGATGGAGTACGCCACAGGCCCCCCGTTCGAGCGCAGCGCGCCGTATGATCGAGGGAGACCGCCCGGCATGACGGGTCGGCTGCCGGGGAATGGAAACCTCAGCAGCCGGGACGTCCATGACGGGCTCCGGTTGGCCAATTGGCGTAGAGGGGCGGGTTTCACGGGGGCGATTCCCTGCCTATCCTGAAGGGA
This sequence comes from Streptomyces sp. NPDC050263, assembly GCF_040655955.1. Lineage (NCBI taxonomy): Bacteria > Bacillati > Actinomycetota > Actinomycetes > Kitasatosporales > Streptomycetaceae > Streptomyces > Streptomyces sp. NPDC050263. The sequence goes on from NZ_JBFAKW010000005.1 coordinate 48,635, forward strand.
CCCCCCGGGTCGCCCCGGCGACTGCACGATGAGGAGGACTCCGTGCCGCTCTCGGAGCACGAGCAGCGCATGCTCGAGCAGATGGAGCGAGCGCTGTACGCCGAAGATCCCAAGTTCGCGTCGGCGCTCGAGGGAAGCGGGCTGCGTACGTACACCCGGCGGCGGGTCTACCAGGCGGTCGCTGGCTTCCTCGTGGGAATCGCGCTCCTCATGGCCGGTATGGTCGCCAAACAGGTCTGGCTGAGCGTGGTGGGCTTCCTCGTCATGCTGGGCTGCGCGGTGCTCGCGGTGACCGGCTGGCGCAAGGCTCCCAAGCCGGGTGAGCAACCCGCGGCGGGAGCCGGAGCCCCAGGCACAGCGCCCGCCCGCGGTCAGACCCGGCAGAAGCGCTCGATGATGGACCGGATCGAACAGCGCTGGCAGCGCCGCCGTGACGAACAGGGCGGCCACTGACTCCGCCCACACACGAACAACGCCTGAGGGGGCGACCACCCGGCCGGGTGGTCGCCCCCTCAGGCGTTTCGTCGCCTGAATGTCTGCTGCCTGGACGGCTGCTGCTCAGGCGTTGTCGCTCAGGTGTCGCAGCCGACGCTGTCCGGCCGTTCCGCGCCGGCCGTTCCGCGTCGGCTGCTCCTCCTCAGCCGTTCTGTCTCAGCCGTTCTGTTCAGCCGCTCTGGCCGGACGGTCGGCGTATCAGGGTGGTCAGACGGGCCGCCCAGGACGCCTTGAGGGCCGTCCAGCGGTCGGTGAGGTCCCAGACCGCGCGGACGGCCGAACGCGGCGCCACGACGGCCCGCACGCGCGTGCGCCAGCCGACCCTCTCCCGCAGGGCCGTCCGCACCGCGCGGACCTCGTCGGCCAGCCCGGTCTCGGCCCTCGGCTCCGGTGCGTACAGCACCTGTTCCACGGCCCCGGCGACCCGGTGCACCGAACGGGCCACCGTGTCGTCCAGCTCGCCGATCCGGACGATCCGTGCCGCCGCCCGCCGCGGGGTCAGCGCCTCGTCCGGCTCGATGCCGTAGTCCCACGCCGTGTCGGTCAGCTCGCGCCACACCGCCAGGACGTGTCCCACGGCCGCCGTAGAGGCTTCCTGCGGCGGCACGTCCAGCACCACCGCCGGACCGGAGCCGTCCGCCGGCCGGCCCGGGGGCGCCCCGGCCGCCCCGGCCGCGGAGTGCTGGGCGGAGGCCAGTCGAACCGAACGCCGTCTCAGCCGCCACAGCATCGGCAGCAGGGGCAGGGCGAGTGCGGCGAAGCCCAGCAGCGCCCAGCCGGCGAGCTGGTACCAGGGAGCGCCGCCGCCGTCCTGCTCCGTCGGGTCCAGCGGCAGCGCGCCCGCGCAGCCCTCGAGCTTCTTGTCGTCCACCGAGCAGCTGGTGCTCGCCGAGGGCTCGGTCGACGGCGCGGCGTCCGCCGAGCGCGTGGGCTGCGGCAGTTCGGGCTGAGTGCCGCCCGAGGTCTCCGGGAGCGTGTACGTGGGCGTCGTGCCACGGGTCGGGGTCGGCTCGAAGCGGGTCCAGCCGACGCCCTCGAAGTACAGCTCGGGCCAGGCGTGCGCGTCCTTCAGACCGACCGCCACCGAGCCGTCCGCCTGTGGGGAACCCGGCGCGAAGCCCACGGCGACCCGCGCCGGTATGCCCAGCGTGCGGGCCATCGCTGCCATCGCGAACGAGAAGTGCACGCAGAAGCCCTGCTTGTCCCGCAGGAAGCGGGCGATCGCGTTGGGTCCGCTGCCGACCTCGACCTCGGTGTCGTACTCGAAGCCCCCGGTCACCGCGAAGTAGTCCTGGAGTTTGACCGCCTTCTCGTAGTCGCTCGTGGCGCCCTTGGTGATCGCCAGAGCCTGCTGCGCCACCGTCGCCGGCAGGGAGTCCGGGACCTTGGTGAAGTCACGCTTGATCGAGCCGGGGGGCTTGGGCGCCGAGGCCAGCTGCTCCGCCGTCGGCTGCACGTCGAGGCTGGTCACCTGGTACGTCTTGCCGCTGGTGTTCTGGCCGTGGTCGCCGACGAGGGTCATGCCGACCGGTTCGTACCGCCAGTTGCCTTTGATCTGCACACCGCTGGGCGGGTACGGCATCGGCAGCCAGTCCTGGGAGTAGCCATCGGCGGCCGCGATCCGGGTCGTGATCTCCGTGCGCTTCACGTCGCCGCCGAGCCCCGTGGGCGAGGGGAAGTCGTCCGGCACGGCGATGATGTGGCGTTTGGACGGCTTCCAGGTGGTGCCGTCGAAATCGTCCAGCGACACGATGCGCAGGTACATGTCGGAGATGTTGGTGGTGTTGGTGCGCAGGGTGAGGACCGTGCGGTCCTCGTCCACGTTCAGGCTGTCGCGCAGCGACACCAGCGGGTTCACCGCGGAGATCGTGCCCCCGCTGCCGTTGCCCGCGCCCACGCCTGCGCCCGCCCCGTCCAGCAAGCCGCCCTGTATCGCCGGCAGCGGCAGGAGCGGCACCACGAGGGCGACGCCCAGCGCGGCCACGCCGATGCGCCGGCCGGTGCGTACCGGGGCCACCGGACCGGGCTGCTCGCCCGGGCCGCGCGGGGCCCCGCCGAAGACCCGGCCCCACTGGGAGAGCCGCTCCCGGCCCTCGGCGAGCAGCAGCAGCAGATAGCCGGCGGCGGCGACCAGGAACCACAGCCAGTCGGCCGCCCCGTCCGACAGGCCCGCGGCGACCGAGTACAGCGCCAGCAGCGGCAGGCCGGCCGGCGCGGCGTTGCGGAACGTGACCGCCAGGGTGTCCACGGCCAGACCGATGACCAGCACCCCGCCGATCACCATCAGCCGGATGCCGTCGGACAGCGGGGCCGGGATCGCGTACCGCCCCACGTCGTCGGCGCCGGTCTGGAGCAGGTCGCCGAGGTAACGGAAGGCCTCCGGGCCGGGGACGACGCCGGCGAAGGCGTGCTCCCGGGCGAAGACCAGGGTCAGCAGCACCAGTGTGACCAGGGCCTGGACGACCGCGGTCAGCGGCCGGGCCAACGGCACCCGCCGGGCCGCCACGCCCACCCCGGACTGGATGGTCAGCAGGAACGCCGCCTGGAGCAGCCAGGTCGCCGGTTCCACCAGGGGCAGCATGGCGCATGACGCCATCAGCGTGGCCGCCGCGGAGCACAGCGTCAGTCGAGCTCGCCCGCTCATGATCTCCCCTCCCCGCCGCTCGCCCCGCCCGCGGTCACCAGGCCCGCCCCGTCGCGGTCCGCCTGGCGCCACAGCTCGTTCAGCGAAGCGCCCCGCGGCACGCTCACGGCCGTCCAGCCCGCCTCGCGCAGCATCCGCAGCCGCTCCTCCTGCCTGTTCATCGGATCGGGCACGCCGTTCGGTTCACGCGCCCAGCCGGCGCCGTCCAGCAGGAAGGCGACCGCGCCCCCGCTGCGCTGGCGCATCTTCGCGGCCACCGCCGCCTGTTCCTCGTCGAGATCGCCGAGGAAGGCCACCAGGAGTCCCTCGTTGCCGCCGCGCAGCACGTCGTAGGACCGGGACAGGCCCGTGCCGTCGGAGTGGTCGACCACCGCGAGGGTGTCCATCATCAGCCCGGCCGCGTCCGCCGACTCCTGGCTCGGCCCGGCGAACCCGTCGGAGCCCTCGCCCGGCACCGAGTCGCCGGTGTCCGTCAGCAGCCGTACGGAGAAGCCCCGCTCCAGCATGTGCACCAGCACGGACGCGGCGCCCGAGACCGCCCACTCGAAGGCGGCGTCCGGGCCCGCGCCCTCGTAGGCCAGGCCCCGGGTGTCCAGGAGGACCGTGCACCGGGAGCGCTGGGGCTGCTCCTCGCGGCGCACCATCAGCTCGCCGTAGCGGGCGGTGAGACGCCAGTGCACGCGGCGCAGGTCGTCGCCGTAGCGGTAGCCGCGCGGTATCACGTCGTCCTCGCCGGCCAGTGCGAGCGAGCGCTGCCGTCCGTCGCCGTAGCCCTTGGCCTCGCCGGTGAGGCGGACCGGGGGCAGCGGCTCCACGCGCGGTATGACCGTCAGCGTGTCGTAGGTGGAGAAGGCCCTGGTGAGCTCGCACATGCCGAAGGGGTCGCTCAGGCGCAGCTGGAGCGGGCCCAGCGGGTAGCGGCCGCGCAGGTCGGAGCGGACCCGGTAGGACACCTCGCGGCGGCCGCCCGCCTCGACCCGGTCCAGGACGAAGCGGGGCCGCGGGCCGAGGACATAGGGCACCTTGTCCTGGAGCATCAGCAGGCCGGTGGGCAGCCGGGAGACGTTGTCCATCCGCAGATGGACGCGGGCCTCGCTGCCGGCGGGCACGCGCGCGGGGGCGAGCCGGCGGCTGCCGGCGACCCGGTAGCGGGTGCGGTAGACGACGGCCGCGCAGATCAGCGGCAGGGCGGCCAGCAGCAGCCCGACCCGCAGCAGGTCGGGCTGGCCGAGCACATAGGCGCAGATGGCGGCCGCGATGCCGGCGGCCAGGAAGGAGCGGCCGCGGGTGGTCAGACCGGCCAGGGCCGTGCGCGCGCCGCCCTTCTCGCCCTGCTCGCCCCGGCCGGTGGACGGCTGCCCGGCCGTCCCGGTCGTCATCACAGCCTCCGCGACTGCTGCTGGCCGTACGCCTGCGCGCTGTGGCCCAGCCCGTACCCGTGCTGCTGGGGGGAGGAGGGCACCGGGGTGCGCTGGATGATCTCCTCGACGACCTGCTCCGCCGTGCGCCGGTTGAGCTGGGCCTGCGCGGTGGGCAGCAGCCGGTGGGCCAGGACGGCCACGGCGAGGTTCTGGACGTCGTCCGGCAGCGCGTAGTCCCGGCCGCTGAGGGCCGCCGTCGCTTTCGCCGCGCGCACCAGATGCAGCGTCGCGCGCGGAGAGGCGCCGAGTCTGAGATCGGGGTGGTTGCGCGTGGCGGAGACCAGGTCGACCGCGTAGCGGCGCACGGCGTCGGCGACGTGGACCCCGCGGACCGCGTCGATCAGCTTCACGATCTCGTGCGCGTGCGCGACCGGCTGGAGGTCGTCCAGGGGGCTGACCCCGCCGTGGACGTCGAGCATCTGGAGCTCGGCCTCGGGGCTCGGGTAGCCGATGGAGACGCGGGCCATGAAGCGGTCGCGCTGGGCCTCGGGCAGCGGGTAGGTGCCCTCCATCTCGACCGGGTTCTGGGTGGCCACCACCATGAACGGGCTGGGCAGCTCGTAGGTCTGCCCGTCGATGGTGACCTGGCCCTCCTCCAGCGACTCCAGAAGCGCCGACTGCGTCTTCGGCGAGGCGCGGTTGATCTCGTCGCCGATCACGATCTGCGAGAAGATCGCGCCCGGCTTGAACTCGAACTCCCGGCGCTGCTGGTCCCAGATGGACACCCCGGTGATGTCCGAGGGCAGCAGGTCGGGCGTGAACTGGATCCGGCGCACCGTGCAGTCGATGGACTTCGCCAGCGCCTTGGCGAGCATCGTCTTGCCGACGCCCGGCACGTCCTCGATCAGCAGATGCCCCTCGGCGAGGAGCACGGTCAGCGAAAGCCGTACGACCTCGGGCTTGCCCTCGATCACTCCCTCCACCGAACTGCGGACACGCTCCACAGTGGCGGTCAGATCTGTGAGGCTCGCTCGCTCGTCATAGGTCGTCACCCGGCCCTCCTCGGCCCAAAACTTTCTCCGGGCCGTTGCACTGTGCGGCAAACCGGCCCACCCCGAATCACGGACGCCACTCGCGAACTGCTCAGCGCGGCGTCACACTCGCATTCTTGCTGCCGTTACCGATTCGTGTCACTCGCCTGTGGACAACTGTCCGCGATATGTCGGTGTTATAGGCATTTGGGTATCCGGGAGACGGAAATCAACAGCGAAACGACAGTGAACGACAGTGCCCGCGCGTGGTTACGCGGGGTCTCGGGAGCGATGACGGGCGCGACTACGCGGGATCGATCTCGCGGAGCAGGCCCGTCTTCACGTCGAAGACGAAGCCGCGAACATTGTCGGTGTGCACCAGGAACGGCGAGGTGCGCACCCGCTGCATCGACTGGCGGACGTCCTGGTCGACGTCCCGGAAGGCCTCCACCGCCCAGGCCGGGCGCTGGCCGACCTCCATCTCCAGCTCGGTGCGGAACTCCTCGGTGATCGCCTCCAGACCGCAGCCGGTGTGGTGGATGAGGACGATGCTGCGCGTGCCCAGCTTGTGCTGGCTGATGGTGAGCGAGCGGATCACGTCGTCGGTGACCACACCGCCCGCGTTACGGATCGTGTGACAGTCGCCGAGCTCCAGGCCGAGCGCCGCGTGGAGGTCGAGCCGGGCGTCCATGCAGGCCACGACCGCGACGTGCAGGACGGGGCGGGCGTCCATGCCGGGGTCGGAGAAGGCGGCGGCATACCGCGCGTTCGCCTCCACCAGGCGGTCGGTCACAGTGCCGCCGTGTATGGCGCCCTCGGACTCGGTGGGTACGGATGCGGAAGTCGTCATATCCATGACGGTACTGGTCACAGCCGTTCCGGTCCTGGTGTGAGAAGGGAAAAAGAGCGCCATCACGTCCCGTTTGTGAGGTAAGCCACAAGGGTGCGGGAGGGGCGCCCGCGGCGGGCCGCGCCGCGCAGGCCGGTTGATTGACCGCGAGACAGCGTGGACTAAAGTGACGCGAAGCGGGAGGCGACGATCTCCCTGCTGGACTGAACCCCGTGAGACCCCGGCCCGGTTGCCGGAGATCTCCCCGCGGCGCCGGCAGGCCTTCCCTTCACAAGGGGCGGGGACCCGGCGGTGCGTACCACCCGCCGCAGCTGAGAGGGCCCCTTGAGCCAGAGTCGACACGTCCCGGTGATGCTCCAGCGGTGCCTGGACCTGTTGGCCCCCGCGCTCCAGGACCCCGCAGCGGTGGTCGTCGACTGCACGCTCGGTCTCGGCGGGCACAGCGAGGCCCTGCTGACGCAGTTCCCCGAGGCCCGGCTCGTCGCCCTCGACCGGGACAAGGAGGCCCTGCGCCTGTCCGGCGAGCGGCTCGCCCCCTTCGGCGAGCGCGCCACCCTCGTGCACGCCGTCTACGACGAGCTCCCCGAGGTACTGGACCGGCTCGGCATCGCGCGCGTGCAGGGCGTCCTGTTCGACCTCGGCGTCTCCTCCATGCAACTCGACGAGGCCGACCGCGGCTTCGCCTACGCCCAGGACGCCCCGCTCGACATGCGCATGGACCAGACGACCGGCGTCAGCGCCGCCGAGGTCCTCAACACCTACCCGCCCGGTGAACTCGTCCGGATCCTGCGGGCGTACGGCGAGGAGAAGCAGGCCAAGCGGATCGTCTCCGCGATCGTGCGCGAGCGCGGCCAGGAGCCGTTCACCAACAGCGCGCGGCTCGTCGAGCTGATCCGCAACGCGCTTCCGCAGGCCGCCAAGCGCACCGGCGGCAACCCCGCCAAGCGCACCTTCCAGGCGCTGCGCATCGAGGTCAACGGCGAACTCTCCGTCCTGGAGCGGGCGATCCCGGCCGCCGTGCAGTCGATCGCCGTCGGCGGGCGGATCGCCGTCCTGTCGTACCACTCGCTCGAAGACCGGCTGGTCAAGCAGGTGTTCGCGGCCGGCGCCGCCAACACCGCGCCGCCCGGGCTGCCGGTCGTCCCCGAGCGTTACCAGCCGCGGCTCAAGCTGCTCACCCGTGGTGCCGAACTTCCCACCGAGGAAGAGGTCGCCGAGAACCGGCGGGCCGCCCCGGCGCGGCTGCGCGGGGCCGAGCGAATCAGGGAGTCCATCGAATGACGGGCGTGAGCCGAGGGTCCGGAATTCCACCTGGGGGAGGGCGTGTGGCCAGGAAACCCGAACTGAAGGGGAGGGCCGCCCGGCTCGCGCGGCTCTTCCCGGCCGGCCCACGGCAGGCGGCCCGCACGCCGTTCGTCCTCCTGGTGGTCCTCCTCCTCGGCGGCGGTCTCATCGGACTGCTGGTGCTGAACTCCGCGCTCAGCGAGGGCTCGTTCAAGATGGACGACCTCCAGAAGGACACCAAGAGCCTCACCGACGAGGAGCAGGCGCTCCAGCGGGACATCGACTCCTACTCTGCCCCCGACGCCCTCCAGCGCCGCGCGCGCGAACTGGGCATGGTCCCGGGCGGGGACCCGGCCTTCCTGAACCCCGACGGCACCGTGAAGGGCGTCCCGTCGCCCGCCGCCCAGCAGTCCGTCGAGGACGCTCCCGTCGTCGTACGGCCGCCCGAGGCCGTCCTGTTCTCCCAGACGATCGAGTCCTCGACGACGCCCGAGCCGAGCGACTCACCGGTACCTGACGCCTCACCCGCATCTGACGACTCACCCGTACCCGGCGCCGATCCGCTGCCGAGCGACTCTCCCGTACCGGATCCGGCCGCCCTCGCCCCGACCGCAGCCGCCCCCGAGACCCCCGGCAGGTGACGGAATTGTCCGACAGGGAACAGCCGCGACGGCGCGTGCCCGGCCCCGCCCGGCCCTCCCGCCCCGCGTCCGCGCAGCGACGCCCGGGGCCCGGCGCCCGCCCGGCCCGCCGCCCGTCGGCGCCCGCCCCCCGCGCCGCCGCCTCGCGCGTGATCCGGCTCGGCAGCCCCCGGCCCCGGCTGCGCATGGTCGGCCTGGCGCTGACGCTGGTGCTCCTCGCCTTCGTCGTCCGCCTCCTCCAGGTGCAGGCCGTCGACGCGAGCGCCTACACGGCCAAGGCCGAGCAGAACCGGTACGTCGGCCAGGTGCTGGCCGCCGAGCGCGGCGAGATCACCGACCGCACCGGCGTGGCCTTCGCGACCAGCGAGGACGCCTACGACATCACCGCAGACCCGACGATGTTCACCCGCGCGCAGCTGAAGATCGACGACGGGCCCGAGCGGGCGGCCGCCCTCCTCGCGCCGATCCTCGGCCAGGAACAGTCCGCGCTCGTCACGAAGCTGCGGCCCAAGGACGAGGGCCTGCGCTACGTCAAGCTGGCCGGGCGGCAGACCCCGCAGGTCTGGAAGCAGATCAGGGACCTGAGGTCCGCGCTCTCCGACAAGGCGGAGACGGACCGCGGCACGGTCAACGTCCTCGCCGGCCTCTTCGCGGTGCCCAGCAGCAAGCGCGTGTACCCCAACGGCGAGCTCGCCGCCGGGATACTGGGCTGGGTCAACGCCGACGGCAAGGGCGGCGGCGGCATCGAGCAGCAGCTGAACGCGACCTTGTCCGGCAAGGACGGCAAGATCCGCTACGCCCAGTCCGGCGGCCGTCAGGTGCCCACCGCGGGCTCCACCGAGACCCCCGCGGTGCCCGGCTCCGACGTCGAGCTGACGATCGACCGCGACATCCAGTGGGCCGCGCAGAACGCCATCACCGAGCAGGTGAAGGAGTCGAAGGCGGACCGCGGCTACGTCATCGTCCAGGACACGCAGACCGGCGAGATCCTCGGCATGGCCAACTCGCCCGGCTTCGACCCCAACGACCTCTCCCAGGCCAACTCGGCGGACCTGGGCAACCCGTCCGTCCAGGACGCCTACGAGCCCGGCTCCACCGCCAAGGTCATGTCGATGGCCGCCGTCCTGGAGGAGAACGCCGCCACCCCGCTGACGCACGTCACCGTGCCCAACCGGCTGCACCGCGGCGACCGTCTCTTCCAGGACGACATCGACCACGCCACCTGGTATCTCACGCTCAACGGCGTGCTCGCCAAGTCCAGCAACATCGGCACCATTCTGGCCACCGGCCAGCTCGGCAAGACGCAGTCCCAGGCCAACCAGGTCCTCTACTCCTACCTGCGCAGGTTCGGCATCGGCAGTCATACCGGGCTCGGCTTCCCCGGCGAGACCAAGGGCATCCTTGCCGCGCCCGACAAGTGGTCGACCTCGCAGCAGTACACGATCCCCTTCGGCCAGGGCATGTCCCTCAACGCGCTCCAGGCGGCCTCCGTGTACTCGACGATCGCCAACGGCGGGGTCCGCGTGGAGCCCACCCTGGTGCGCGGCACCAAGGGACCGGACGGCCGGTTCACCCCCGCCGAGGCGCCCACGAAGACCCGGGTCGTCAGCCAGAAGACGGCGAAGACCCTCGCCCAGATGCTGGAGTCGGTGGTGGACGACCAGGAGGGCACGGGCGGCAAGGCGCGCATCCCCGGCTACCGCGTCGCGGGCAAGACGGGCACCGCCAACCGCGTGGATCCGGCCACCGGCACCTACAAGGGCTACACCTCGTCGTTCGCCGGGTTCGCGCCCGCCGACAACCCCCGGGTCACCGTGTACTGCGCCATCCAGAACGCCACCCAGGGCAGCTACTTCGGCGGCCAGATCTGCGGTCCCGTCTTCAAACAGGTCATGGAGTTCGCCCTCAAGACCCTCCAGGTCCCGCCGACCGGCGCGAAGGCGGCGAACCTCCCGGTCACCTTCTCGCCCTGACCGCCCTGCCCCGACCGTCCCACCGCTGTCCGCCCTGTCCGCCCACGACCCCCGTCCGCCACTGTTCAGCGCCGAACAAGCCAGGAACCAAGCCCGTGACCATGATCACTCCCGACCCCGGGAACCACGCACCGCCCGCGTCGCCCCCCGCGTCGCCGCCGGTGCCCCCGCCGCCGCCCTCGCTTGGCCCGCGGGCGGGTGCGCCCGGTACGCTCACCGCCGTGCCACACGCTGATCAGTCCCAAACCACCCAGAAGGGCGCTTCCGTGACCTATCCGGGACCGCCGCGACCGGCCCAGGTCTCCGCCACACCCCTCGCGGAGCTCGCCGATCAGCTGGGCGTCGCGCAGCCGGAGAGCGCCGCCGTCGAGGTCACGGGCATCACCCACGACTCGCGCGCGGTCCGCCCCGGCGACCTGTACGCCGCCCTCCCGGGCGCGCGTCTGCACGGCGCCGACTTCGTCGCGCAGGCCGCCGGCCTCGGCGCGGTCGCGGTCCTGACCGACCCCACCGGCGCCGAGCGCGCCGCCGCGACCGGCCTGCCGGTCCTGGTGGCCGACGACCCGCGCGGGCAGATGGGCGAGCTGGCGGCCACGATCTACGGCCACCCCGGCCGCGAACTGCTCCAGATCGGCATCACCGGCACCTCCGGCAAGACCACCACCGCGTACCTCGTGGAGGGCGGGCTGAAGTCGGTCAGGTCCACCGGGCTCATCGGCACCGTCGAGACGCGCATCGGCGAGACGCGCATCAAGTCCGAGCGCACCACCCCCGAGGCCACCGACCTCCAGGCCCTGTTCGCCGTCATGCGCGAGCGTGGCGTCGAGGCGGTCGCCATGGAGGTCTCCAGCCACGCCCTGGTCCTCGGCCGGGTCGACGGCTGCGTCTTCGACATCGCGGTGTTCAACAACCTCAGCCCGGAGCACATGGAGTTCCACTCCGACATGGAGGACTACTTCCGGGCCAAGGCACAGCTGTTCACACCGCAACGCAGCAAACTCGCCGTGGTCAACCTCGACGACGAGTACGGTCGCAGGCTCGCGGGCGAGGCCACGGTCCCCGTCGTCACCTTCTCCGCCGAGGGCCACCCGGACGCCGACTGGCGCGCCGTCGACGTCGAGATCGGCCCCATGGACTCGACGTTCGCCGTCGTGGGCCCGGACGGCGTGCGGATCGCCGCCAAGGCGCCGCTGCCGGGCTCCTTCAACGTGGCGAACACCCTCGCCGCGATCGTCTCCCTGGCCGCCGCCGGCATCGACGCGCAGACCGCCGCCGACGGCGTCGCCGCCGTGCCCGGCGTGCCGGGCCGACTGGAGCGGGTGGACGCCGGGCAGCCCTACCTCGCGGTCGTCGACTACGCCCACAAGACGGACGCCGTCGAGTCGGTTCTCAGGGCACTGCGCAAGGTCACCAAGGGCCGGCTGCACGTCGTCCTCGGCTGCGGCGGCGACCGGGACCGCACCAAGCGCGCCCCGATGGGCGCCGCGGCGGCCCGGCTCGCCGACATCGCCGTGCTGACCTCCGACAACCCCCGCTCCGAGGACCCCCTCGCGATCCTCGCGACCATGCTCGAGGGCGCGGCGTCCGTGCCCGCGCACGAGCGCGGCGAGGTCCTCCTGTTCGAGGACCGGGCCGCCGCGATCGCCGCGGTCGTCGCCCGCGCGCACGCCGGGGACACCGTGCTGGTCGCGGGCAAGGGCCATGAGCAGGGCCAGGACATCGCCGGCGTCGTCCGTCCGTTCGACGACCGCCAGGTGCTTCGCGAAGCTATCCAGCAGACCCAGGGATGAACTTGTGATCGCCCTCTCCCTCGCCGAGATCGCAACAGTCGTCGGCGGGCAGACGCACGACATACCGGATACGTCCGTGGAGGTCACCGGACCGGTCGTCCGGGACTCCCGCGAGGTGGAGCCCGGCAGCCTCTTCGTAGCCTTCGTGGGCGAACGGGTGGACGGCCACGACTACGCGGCCGCGGTCGTCGAGGCGGGTGCGGCGGCCGTACTGGCCTCGCGCCCGGTCGGCGTCCCCGCGATCGTCGTGGACGACGTCCAGACGGCGCTCGGCGCCCTCGCCCGGCACGTCGTGCACAAGCTCGGCGCGACGCTCGTCGCGCTCACCGGCTCGGCCGGCAAGACCAGCACCAAGGACCTCGTCGCGCAGGTGCTGAGGCGCAAGGCGCCGACCGTCTTCACGCCCGGTTCGCTCAACAACGAGATCGGCCTGCCGCTGACGGCCCTGTCCGCAACCGAGGAGACGAAGTTCCTCGTGCTGGAGATGGGCGCCCGCGGCATCGGCCACATCCGCTACCTCGCCGATCTGACGCCTCCGAGGATCGGCCTCGTGCTGAACGTCGGCACCGCCCACATCGGCGAGTTCGGCGGCCGCGAACAGATCGCACAGGCAAAGGGCGAGCTCGTCGAGAGCCTGCCCCCGGCCGCAGAGGGCGGCACGGCGATCCTCAACGCCGACGACCCGTTGGTCCGGGCCATGGCCTCCCGTACCAAGGCGAAGGTGGTTTTTTTCGGAGAGTCCGGCGAAGCGGACGTACGCGCCGAGAACGTGCGACTCACGGACAGCGGACAGCCCGCCTTCAGCCTTCACACACCCTCCGGGTGCAGCGACGTGACCATGCGCCTGTACGGTGAGCACCACGTGTCGAACGCGCTCGCCGCGGCCGCCGTCGCCCATGAGCTGGGCATGTCCGTGGAAGAGATCGCCACCGCACTCTCCGAGGCGGGCTCCCTCTCCCGCTGGCGGATGGAGGTCACCGAGCGCCCGGACGGCGTGACGATCGTCAACGACGCCTACAACGCGAACCCCGAGTCCATGCGAGCCGCTTTGCGCGCGCTTGCGGCCATGGGCAAGGGGCGGCGGACCTGGGCGGTGCTCGGCAAGATGGCCGAGCTCGGGGACGAGGCGCTCGCCGAGCACGACGCGGTCGGACGGCTCGCCGTCCGGCTCAATGTCGGCAAGCTCGTCGCGGTCGGGGGCAGGGAAGCCGCCTGGCTGCAACTGGGCGCATATAACGAGGGTTCGTGGGGTGAGGAGTCGGTGCACGTGTCCGACGCACAGGCGGCTGTCGACCTGTTGCGCAGCGAGTTGCGCCCGGGGGACGTCGTACTCGTGAAGGCGTCCCGTTCGGTCGGTCTCGAGAGCGTCGCGCAGGCGCTGCTCGCGACCGGGGCCGAGGGTGAGGTCGCCGCCCGATGATGAATCAGATCCTGTTCGCGGGTGTGATCGGTCTCTTCCTGACGCTGGTCGGCACTCCGCTGCTGATCAAGCTGCTGGCCCGCAAGGGCTACGGCCAGTACATCCGCGACGACGGCCCGCGCGAGCACGCCAGCAAGCGCGGTACGCCGACGATGGGCGGCATCGCCTTCATCTTCGCGACGATCGCCGCGTACTTCCTGTCCAAGGTCATCACGGGCAAGCCGCCGACCTACACCGGTCTGCTGGTGCTGGGCCTGATGTGCGGCATGGGCCTGGTCGGTTTCCTCGACGACTACATCAAGATCGTCAAGCGGCGTTCGCTGGGTCTGCGGGCCAAGGCGAAGATGGCCGGCCAGCTGATCGTCGGCATCACCTTCGCGGTGCTCTCGCTGCAGTTCTCCGACTCGCGCGGCAACACCCCGGCCTCCACCAAGCTGTCGTTCATCACGGACTTCGGCTGGACGATCGGACCGGTGCTGTTCGTGGTCTGGGCGCTGTTCATGATCCTCGCGATGTCCAACGGCGTGAACCTGACGGACGGTCTGGACGGCCTCGCCACCGGCGCCTCCGTCCTCGTCTTCGGCGCGTACACGTTCATCGGCGTCTGGCAGTTCCAGGAGTCCTGCGCCAACGGCGAGACGCTGACCAACCCGAGCGCCTGTTACGAGGTGCGCGATCCGCTGGACCTCGCGGTCATCGCCTCCGCGCTGATGGGTGCCTGCCTCGGCTTCCTGTGGTGGAACACGTCGCCGGCCAAGATCTTCATGGGCGACACCGGTTCGCTGGCGCTCGGCGGTGTGCTCGCGGGCCTCGCGATCTGCTCCCGCACCGAGCTGCTCATCGCGCTCCTCGGCGGACTGTTCGTCCTCATCACCATGTCGGTGGTCATCCAGGTCGGCTCCTTCAAGCTCACCGGCAAGCGGGTCTTCCGGATGGCGCCACTCCAGCATCACTTCGAACTCAAGGGCTGGTCCGAAGTCCTTGTCGTGGTCCGCTTCTGGATCATCCAGGGGATCTGTGTGATCGTCGGACTGGGTCTCTTCTACGCGGGATGGGCAGCAGAAAAGTGACCGACTGGCAGGGGAAGAACGTCACCGTCGCCGGGCTCGGCGTCTCCGGCGTCCCGGCGGCCAAGGTGCTGCACGGGCTCGGCGCGAAGGTCACGGTCGTCAACGACGGCGACGACGCACGCGCGCGTGAACAGGCCGCCGAGCTCGAGGCACTGGGCGTCACCGTGCGCCTCGGCGACGGGGCGACCCTGCCCGAAGGCACCGAACTCATCGTCACCGCCCCCGGCTGGCAGCCCGACAAGCCGCTCTTCACAGCGGCCCGCGCAGCCGGCGTGCCGGTCTGGGGCGACGTCGAACTCGCCTGGCGGCTCAGGGGACCCGACGCGGCTCCCTGGCTCTGCGTCACCGGCACCAACGGCAAGACGACCACCACCCAGATGCTGACGTCGATCCTGAAGGCGGCCGGCCTGCGCACGGCCGCCGTCGGCAACATCGGCGTCTCGCTCCTGGACGCGGTGCTCGGCGAGGAGCGGTACGACGTCCTCGCCGTGGAGCTCTCCAGCTACCAGCTGCACTGGGCGCCCTCCCTGCGCGCCCACTCGGCCGCCGTCCTCAACCTCGCCCCCGACCACCTCGACTGGCACGGCTCCATGGAGGCGTACGCCAAGGACAAGGGGCGCGTCTACGAGGGCAACCGGGTCGCCTGCGTCTACAACGTGGCCGACAAGGCCACCGAGGACCTGGTGCGCGAGGCGGACGTCGAGGAGGGCTGCCGGGCCGTCGGCTTCACCCTCGGCGCGCCCGCGCCCTCCCAACTCGGCGTCGTCGACGGCATCCTGGTCGACCGCGCCTTCGTCGAGAACCGGCAGAAGAACGCCCAGGAACTCGCCGCGGTCTCCGACGTCGACCCGCCCGCCCCGCACAACATCGCCAACGCCCTTGCCGCGGCGGCCCTCGCCCGCGCCTTCGGGGTGCCCGCCAAGGCCGTCCGGGACGGCCTGCGGGCCTTCACCCCGGACGCCCACCGCATCGCCCATGTGACGGACGTGGACGGCGTCGCGTACATCGACGACTCCAAGGCGACCAACACGCATGCGGCACAAGCCTCGTTGGCGGCCTACGAGTCGATCGTCTGGATCGCGGGCGGCCTGGCCAAGGGCGCGACCTTCGACGAACTGGTCGCCCAGTCGGCGAAGCGACTTCGCGGGGTCGTGCTCATCGGCGCCGATCGCGCCCTGATCCGAGAAGCCCTGGCGCGACACGCCCCGGAAGTACCCGTCGTCGACCTCGACCGGACCGACACTGGGGCGATGCTCGCGGCTGTCCAGGAGGCTCGGCGCCTCGCCGTCGAAGGCGACACGGTGCTGCTGGCCCCGGCCTGTGCGTCCATGGACATGTTCGCCAATTACAACCAGCGCGGTGACGCGTTCGCCTCTGCGGCTCGCGAACTCGGCGCCTGACCCGGCCGCCGCCTGCCGGGCGACCTTGGGAGGGACGCGTGGGACCGTCAGGGCCGACATGCAGCGGACGAGCCGCGTGCAGCGGAGCACCGGATGCCCGGTAGCCGCACCGGGCGTCCGCCCGTCCAGCGGACCGTCCGGAGACCCTCCGCCACCTCCCGGCCGCGCCGCGACAACCCGCTGCGACGCCTGTACACGCGGGCCCGCAAGGCCTGGGACCGGCCGCTGACCGCCTACTACCTGATCTTCGGCGGCAGCCTGCTGATCACCGTGCTGGGCCTCGTGATGGTCTACTCGGCGTCCCAGATCACCGCGCTCCAGATGTCGCTGCCGGGCTCCTTCTTCTTCCGCAAGCAGTTCCTGGCCGCCTCCATCGGGGGCGTGCTGCTGCTCGTCGCGTCCCGGATGCCGGTGAAGCTGCATCGCGCGCTCGCCTACCCGATCCTGGCCGGCGCCGTCTTCATGATGGCGCTGGTGCAGGTGCCCGGGATAGGGATGTCGGTCAACGGCAACCAGAACTGGATCTCGCTCGGCGGCTCCTTCCAGATCCAGCCCAGCGAGTTCGGCAAGCTCGCGCTGGTGCTGTGGGGCGCCGACCTGCTCGCCCGCAAGCAGGACAAGAAGCTGCTGACCCAGTGGAAGCACATGCTGGTGCCGCTGGTGCCGGTCGCCTTCCTGCTGCTCGGGCTGATCATGCTCGGCGGCGACATGGGCACGGCGATCATCCTGACGGCGATCCTGTTCGGCCTGCTCTGGCTGGCGGGCGCGCCGACCAGGCTGTTCGCCGGGGTGCTCGCGGTCGCCGCCACGATCGGCGTGATCCTCATCAAGACCAGCCCGAACCGCATGGCCCGGCTGCAGTGCATCGGCGCGACCGACCCCGGTCCGGGCGACGCCTGCTGGCAGGCCGTGCACGGGATCTACGCCCTGGCCTCCGGCGGGATCTTCGGCTCGGGGCTCGGGGCGAGTGTGGAGAAATGGGGGCAACTCCCCGAAGCGCACACCGACTTCATCTTCGCCGTCACCGGTGAGGAACTGGGTCTCGCGGGGACGCTGTCGGTGCTCGCCCTGTTCGCGGCTCTAGGCTATGCGGGTATCCGCGTGGCCGGACGCACGGAGGACCCCTTCGTGAGGTATGCCGCGGGAGGCGTGACCACGTGGATCACCGCTCAGGCGGTGATCAACATCGGTGCGGTGCTCGGCCTGCTGCCGATCGCCGGCGTGCCCCTCCCGCTGTTCTCCTACGGGGGCTCCGCCCTGCTGCCGACCATGTTCGCCATCGGGCTGCTGATCGCCTTCGCACGCGACGAGCCCGCTGCGCGGGCGGCGCTTGCGATGCGCCACCCCCGTTTTGGTAGAAAGCGGGGGACCGGGAGCTCTGCGTTCGTTCGGAGCGCCCGGAGATGGAACACGATGCGACGGCGTGCCTCGGCGGCGCGCCCGTCCGGAGAGCGGTGAATTTCGGTGCATGTCGTACTCGCTGGTGGGGGGACCGCCGGCCACATCGAGCCCGCGCTCGCCCTCGCGGACGCCCTGCGCAGGCAGGACCCCACTGTGGGGATCACGGCCCTGGGCACGGAGCGCGGCCTGGAGACCACGCTCGTTCCGCAGCGGGGCTACGAGCTCGCGCTGATCCCCGCCGTGCCGCTGCCGCGCAAGCCCACCCCCGAGCTGATCACCGTCCCGGGCCGACTGCGCGGCACGATCAAGGCCGCCGAGCAGATCCTGGAGCGCACCAAGGCGGACTGCGTCGTCGGCTTCGGCGGTTACGTGGCCCTGCCCGGCTACCTCGCCGCCAAGCGCCTCGGCGTGCCGATCGTGGTCCACGAGGCCAACGCCCGCCCCGGGCTGGCCAACAAGATCGGCTCGCGCTACGCGGCCCGGGTCGCCGTCTCCACGCCCGACAGCAAGCTGCGGGACGCCCGCTACATCGGCATCCCGCTGCGCCGCTCCATCGCCACCCTGGACCGCGCGGCCGCGCGCCCCGAGGCCCGTGCGATGTTCGGGCTCGACCCGAACCTGCCCACGCTGCTGGTCTCCGGCGGCTCGCAGGGCGCGCGTCGCCTCAACGAGGTCGTCCAGCAGGTCGCGCCCTGGCTCCAGCAGGCCGGCATCCAGATCCTGCACGCGGTCGGCCCGAAGAATGAAATGCCGCACGTGCAGCAGATGCCGGGGATGCCCCCCTACATCCCGGTACCGTACGTGGACCGGATGGACCTCGCGTACGCCGCCGCCGACATGATGCTCTGCCGCGCGGGCGCGATGACCGTCGCCGAACTCTCCGCCGTCGGGCTCCCGGCCGCCTACGTCCCGTTGCCCATCGGCAACGGCGAACAGCGGCTGAACGCCCAGCCGGTGGTCAAGGCGGGCGGCGGACTGCTGGTCGACGACGCGGAACTGACCCCCGAGTGGGTCCGGGAGACCGTCCTGCCCGTGCTCGCCGACCCGCACCGGCTGTACGAGATGTCCCGCGCCGCCAGCGAGTTCGGCCGGCGTGACGCCGACGACCTGCTCGTCGGCATGGTGTACGAGGCGATCGCCGCCTCCCGTGCACGCCGATAGGCACGTTTGACGAAAGGACAGGGGAGCGTGGCCGGATCCGCCACCGCCGAGCGCGGTGCACGTCAGCAGGAGTCCTCCGGCCCGCCCCTCGTCCGGCGGTTGGGACGGCTGGGGCCGCGCAGGCTTCGTACGATCATCATTCTTGCGTTGGTCGTCGTGCTCCTCGGGGCGGGCGGCGTCTGGGTGTTGTACGGCTCGCAGTGGCTGCGGGTTCAGCGCGTCGCCGTCTCCGGCACGAGCGTGCTGACGCCGCAGCAGGTGCGCGAAGCCGCCGCCGTACCGGTCGGATCGCCGATGATTTCCGTCGACACGGATGCGATCGAGGCGCGATTGCGTACGGAATTGCCCCGAATCGACTCCGTTGACGTGGTCCGTTCCTGGCCTCATGGAATCGGCCTGAAAGTGACCGAGCGGACTCCGGTTCTGCTGGTCCAAAAGGGGTCGAAGTTCATGGAAGTGGACGACGACGGCGTCCGTTTCGCCACGGTTTCCGAGGCTCCGAAAGGCGTTCCTCTTCTGGAAATGGCCGTTTCGTCCTCGCGTTCCGCCGCCGCGAGCCTGCGCCGCTTCGGCGAGGGCCGGCTGGTGCGGGAGGCGGTCGAGGCGGCCGGCTCCCTCCCGGCCGCCGTCGCCCGCGACACCCGCCTCGTCAAGGTCGTTTCCTACGACGACATCTCGCTGGAGTTGACCGGCGGTCGCACGGTGGCGTGGGGGAGCGCCGAGCGGGGCGCCGCGAAGGGGCGTGCACTCACCGCTCTCATGAAAGCCGCCCCGGACGCGCGGCACTTCGATGTCAGTGCTCCCACCGCCCCTGCGTCATCAGGGAGTTGACGCACATCCGCGCAGGCCAGCACCCTGGTTGGGCAGCGACACGGCTGATCACATAGGGTGAAAAGAAAAACGGGAGGTTCGGCGTGTTCGTTGAACGGGCGCCACTTGTCGACTTAGTGTCCTGTTCAGAAGACTTCAAGGAACAGACACACTGGTAACCCTAAACTTCAGCGTTAGGGTTCGGGTCGGCGAAACGGACCGTCCCATTCGGCATCAGTCGTCGGATCGCATCACCATGTGAGGCGACGACACGTAACTCGAGGCGAGAGGCCTTCGACGTGGCAGCACCGCAGAACTACCTCGCAGTCATCAAAGTCATCGGTGTCGGCGGCGGTGGTGTCAATGCCATCAACCGGATGATCGAGGTCGGTCTCAAGGGCGTCGAGTTCATCGCCATCAACACCGACGCGCAGGCGCTGTTGATGAGCGACGCCGACGTCAAGCTCGACGTCGGCCGCGAACTGACCCGCGGACTCGGCGCCGGCGCCAACCCGGCCGTCGGCCGCAAGGCCGCCGAGGACCACCGCGAGGAGATCGAGGAGGTCCTCAAGGGGGCCGACATGGTCTTCGTGACGGCCGGCGAGGGGGGCGGCACCGGCACCGGCGGCGCGCCCGTCGTGGCCAACATCGCCCGCAACCTCGGCGCCCTCACCATCGGCGTGGTCACCCGCCCGTTCACCTTCGAAGGGCGGCGCCGCGCCAACCAGGCCGAGGACGGCATCGCCGAACTCCGCGAAGAGGTCGACACCCTCATCGTCATCCCCAACGACCGGCTGCTGTCCATCTCGGACCGCCAGGTCTCGGTCCTCGACGCCTTCAAGTCGGCCGACCAGGTCCTGCTCTCCGGCGTCCAGGGCATCACCGACCTGATCACCACCCCCGGTCTGATCAACCTCGACTTCGCCGACGTCAAGTCGGTCATGTCCGAGGCCGGTTCGGCCCTCATGGGCATCGGCTCGGCCCGCGGCGACGACCGCGCGGTGGCCGCCGCCGAGATGGCGATCTCCTCGCCGCTCCTGGAGGCCTCCATCGACGGCGCCCGGGGCGTCCTGCTCTCCATCTCCGGCGGCTCCGACCTCGGCCTGTTCGAGATCAACGAGGCCGCCCAGCTGGTCAGCGAGGCCGCCCACCCCGAGGCCAACATCATCTTCGGCGCGGTCATCGACGACGCGCTCGGGGACGAGGTCCGGGTCACCGTCATCGCGGCCGGCTTCGACGGCGGGCAGCCTCCGGCCCGCCGGGAGACCGTCATCGGCTCGTCCTCGGCCTCGGCCCGCCGCGACGAGCCCACTCCGGTACGGCAGTCCGACAACCGTCCGTCCTTCGGCTCGCTCGGCAGCGTCACGCCGAAGGAGGAGCCGGAGCCGGCCCCCGAGCCGGTGGCCGACCTCCCGGTCTCCCCGCCGGTGCCGCCGTCGCGGTCCTACTCGGACAGCGCGGCCGAGGAGCTGGACGTGCCGGACTTCCTGAAGTGATAGGACAGCGCGAGAGCGTGAGCGGCGCGCACTTCGCCTTCACCGACCGGTGGGGCGGGGTGAGCGCCGCTCCGTATGAGGAGCTCAACCTCGGCGGCGCGGTCGGCGACGACCCCGACGCCGTACGCGTCAACCGTGAGCTGGCCGCCAAGTCGCTGGGGCTGGATCCGGGCCGGGTCGTCTGGATGAACCAGGTGCACGGCGACGACGTGGCCGAGGTCGAGGGCCCCTGGACCACCCGGCTCACCCCGCCGGTCGACGGCCTGGTGACCGCGACCCGTGGACTCGCCCTCGCCGTGTTGACGGCGGACTGCGTGCCGGTGCTGCTCGCCGACCCCGTCGCCGGTGTCGTCGCCGCCGCTCACGCGGGACGGCCCGGCATGGTCAAGGGGATCGTGCCCGCCGCCGTCGACGCGATGGAGTCGCTCGGCGCCGACCCCGCCCGGATCGTCGCCCGCACCGGACCCGCCGTGTGCGGCCGGTGCTACGAGGTGCCGGAGGAGATGCGCGCCGAGGTGGCCGCCGTCGAGCCGGCGGCGCACGCCGAGACGAGCTGGGGCACGCCCGCGGTGGACGTGGCCGCCGGGGTGCACGCGCAGCTCGACCGGCTCGGGGTGCGCGACCGGGAGCGGTCGCCGGTGTGCACTCGGGAGTCGAAGGATCACTTCTCGTATCGCCGCGACCGCTCCACGGGGCGACTCGCGGGATATGTCTGGCTGGACTGATGGGGCATGACGGACCGTAGGGACGAACTCGCCGGAAACCTGGCGAAGGCGGAGGAGCGCATCGCCGCCGCGTGCGCGGCCGCCGGTCGCAAGCGGGAGGAGGTGACCCTGATCGTGGTCACCAAGACCTACCCGGCGAGCGATGTGCGGATCCTCGCCGAGCTCGGCGTGCGCGACGTCGCCGAGAACAAGGACCAGGACGCGGCCCCGAAGGCGGCCGACTGCTCCGACCTGTCGCTGCGGTGGCACTTCGTCGGCCAGCTGCAGACCAACAAGGTGCGCTCCGTGGTCGGTTACGCGGACATCGTGCAGTCGGTCGACCGCGCGAGGCTGGTGACGGCCCTGTCGAAGGAGGCCGTGCGGGCCGGCCGTGAGCTGGGCTGCCTGATCCAGGTGGCCCTCGACGCCGGGCTGAGCGAGCGCGGGGAGCGGGGCGGCGTGGCCCCGGGCGGCATCGAGGAGTTGGCGGAGCTCGTCGCCGGCTCCCCGGGGTTGCGGCTTGACGGACTGATGACCGTCGCACCTCTGACCGGGGAGTACGCCGGACGGCAACGGGCAGCATTCGGGCGGTTGATGGATTTGTCGACCGACCTGCGCAGAGTCCGTCCGGCTGCGAACATGGTGTCGGCAGGGATGAGTGCGGACCTCGAGGAGGCCGTGGCGGCCGGAGCGACACATGTACGCGTCGGCACCGCGGTACTCGGCGTCCGCCCCAGGCTCGGGTAACGTCGCCAGGAAGTCGGACCACAGCAGAAAATATGGTCATTACCGCCGAGAGGCGACACAAGGGCCACGTGGATCGCGGGACTTGGCAGTCGAAAGTCGATCCACCACAGAGCGGAGGACTCAGAGCATGGCCGGCGCGATGCGCAAGATGGCGGTCTACCTCGGCCTCGTGGAGGACGATGGGTACGACGGCCGGGGCTTCGACCCCGACGACGACTTCGAACCCGAGCTCGACCCTGAGCCCGAGCGGGACCACCGGCGTCACGAGCCGGTGCACCAGTCCCACGGTGCACACCAGTCCCAAAGGGGCGAAGAGGTGCGAATCGTACAGCCGCCCGCTCCGCGTGAGCCGGTGGCCCGATCCGCTTCGCCGGTCGCGGAATCCGGACGTCCGGCGCGCATCGCGCCCGTGGCATCCATCACACAAGAACGTCAGTCCCTGGAGAAGAACGCACCGGTGATCATGCCCAAGGTCGTGTCGGAACGAGAGCCGTACCGGATCACCACACTTCACCCCCGGACCTACAACGAGGCCCGTACCATCGGGGAACACTTCCGCGAGGGCACCCCGGTGATCATGAATCTGACTGAGATGGATGACACAGACGCGAAGCGACTTGTCGACTTTGCGGCCGGTTTGGTGTTTGGTCTTCACGGCAGCATCGAGCGGGTGACGCAGAAGGTGTTCCTGTTGTCGCCTGCTAACGTCGATGTCACGGCGGAGGACAAGGCCCGCATCGCAGAGGGCGGGTTCTTCAACCAGAGCTGAGACGCAAGACCGGAAAAGCAGTACAGAGCAGCACGGAACAGGGGAGAGGGAAACACCGAACATGAGCGTGGTCCTTGATGTCATCTACATCGCGCTGATGGTCTTCCTCATCGTGCTCATCTTCCGGTTGGTCATGGACTACGTCTTCCAGTTCGCCCGCTCATGGCAGCCCGGCAAGGCGATGGTGGTCGTTCTGGAGGCCACCTACACTGTCACCGATCCACCGCTCAAGCTTCTGCGGCGGGTAATCCCGCCGTTGCGTCTCGGGGGCGTGGCGCTCGACCTGTCCTTCTTCGTACTGATGATCATCGTCTACATCCTGATCTCGATCGTGAGCCGGCTGTGAGCGATGTGAACTACCGTCTTGCCGATGCCGACGACTACGTTGAGGTGAAGAGATGCCGTTGACCCCCGAGGACGTGCGGAACAAGCAGTTCACGACCGTCCGCCTCCGAGAAGGCTATGACGAGGACGAGGTCGATGCCTTCCTCGACGAGGTCGAAGCCGAACTGACCCGCCTGCTCCGCGAGAACGAGGATCTGCGCGCCAAACTGGCCGCTGCCACGCGCGCTGCTGCCCAGAACCAGCAGAACATGCGCAAGCCGCCGGAGCAGGACCAGCAGCAGGGTGGCATGCCGCAGCAGGGCGGGATGCAGCAAGGCGGCATGCAACAGGGTGGCATGCAGCAAGGCGGGATGCAGCAGGGCGGAATGCCCCAGCAGGGGATGCCGCAGCAGGGGATGCCTCCCCAGGGCATGCCTCCGCAGGGTATGCGCGGTCCCGGCGCTCCGGTGCCCGCTGGCATATCGGGCCCGCCGCAGCAGCAGATGGGTGGCCCCATGGGTGGCCCGCCCCAGCTGCCGAGCGGTGCGCCGCAGCTGCCCGCCGGTCCCGGCGGTGGTCAGGGCGGTCCGCAGGGCCAGATGGGCCAGGGCCAGATGGGTCAGGGTCCGATGGGCCAGGGACAGATGGGCCAGGGACAGATGGGTCAGGGCCCCATGGGTCAGGGCCCCATGGGTCAGGGTCCGATGGGCGGCCCGCCCATGCAGCAGCAGATGGGTGGCCCGATGGGCGGTCCGATGGGCGGCCCCGGTCAGGGTCCCGGTGGCGACAGCGCCGCTCGTGTCCTCTCGCTGGCCCAGCAGACCGCCGACCAGGCGATCGCCGAGGCCCGTTCCGAGGCCAACAAGATCGTCGGCGAGGCGCGTTCGCGTGCCGAGGGTCTCGAGCGTGACGCCCGTGCCAAGGCCGACGCCCTGGAGCGGGACGCGCAGGAGAAGCACCGCGTGGCCATGGGCTCCCTGGAGTCCGCTCGCGCGACGCTGGAGCGCAAGGTCGAGGACCTGCGTGGCTTCGAGCGCGAGTACCGGACGCGTCTGAAGTCCTACCTCGAGTCCCAGCTGCGTCAGCTGGAGACCCAGGCCGACGACTCGCTCGCTCCGCCGCGCACTCCGGCCACGGCCTCTCTGCCGCCGTCCCCGGCGCCTTCCATGGCTCCGGCAGGCGCGAGCGCCCCGTCCTACGGCGGCAACCCGGGCATGGGCGCTCCGAGCCCGGCCGCTCCGTCCTACGGCGGTCAGCAGCAGCAGATGTCCCCGGCGATGACCCAGCCGATGGCTCCGGTGCGGCCGCAGGGCCCGTCGCCGATGGGCCAGGCCCCCTCGCCGATGCGCGGTTTCCTCATCGACGAGGACGACAACTGACGGCCACTAGTACGCCTTAGGCGTCGGCAGCGTTCAAAGGGCGGGACCCCGGATCGAAAATCCGGGGTCCCGCCCTTTTTACGCGTGTTGACGATGTTGACAGTGGTGACGGCGGTGTCCAGTGGGGGAGCAGGCGGCACAGCGGAGGGCCCGACTCCCCTTGGGGGGAGCCGGGCCCTCGTGGTGCTTACGCCTTGCGCAGGCGGAACGTCAGCGTCAGGCCCTCGTCCGTGAACGGGGCGCCGTACGTGTCGTCCGCCTCGCCCTGGGCGAAGTCCGTGGCGAGGACCTCGTCGGCGATGAGGCCGGCGTGGCCGGACAGGGCGTCGACGGCTCCCGGGTCGGTCGCGGTCCAGCGGAGCGCGATGCGGTCGGCGACGTCGAGGCCGCTGTTCTTGCGGGCCTCCTGGATCAGCCGGATCGCGTCACGGGCCAGGCCCGCGCGACGCAGCTCCTCGGTGATCTCCAGGTCCAGCGCGACCGTGGCGCCGGAGTCGGAGGCGACCGACCAGCCCTCGCGCGGGGTCTCCGTGATGATCACCTCGTCGGGGGCGAGGGCGATCGTCTCGCCGTCGATCTCCACCGACGCCGTGCCCTCGCGCAGGGCGAGGGACAGCGCGGCCGCGTCGGCGTTCGCGACGGCCTTGGCGACGTCCTGGACGCGCTTGCCGAACCGCTTGCCCAGGGCGCGGAAGTTGGCCTTGGCGGTCGTGTCGACCAGGCTGCCGCCCACCTCGGAGAGCGACGCCAGGGACTCGACGTTGAGCTCCTCCGTGATCTGCGCGTGCAGTTCGCGGTCGAGGGTGTCGAAGCCCGTGGCGGCGATCAGGGCGCGGCGCAGCGGCTGGCGGGTCTTGACGCCCGACTCCGCGCGCGTGGCGCGGCCCAGCTCCACCAGACGGCGGACCAGGACCATCTGGCGCGACAGCTCCGGGTCGATCGCGGACAGGTCCGCCTCCGGCCAGGCGGCCAGGTGGACGGAGTCCGGGGCGCCCGGGGTGACCGGCACGACGAGGTCCTGCCAGACCCGCTCGGTGATGAACGGGGTCAGCGGGGCCATCAGCTTGGTGACCGTCTCGACGACCTCGTGCAGAGTGCGCAGCGCGGCCTTGTCGCCCTGCCAGAAGCGGCGCCGGGAGCGGCGGACGTACCAGTTGGACAGGTCGTCGACGAACGCCGAGAGCAGCTTGCCGGCGCGCTGGGTGTCGTAGGCCTCCAGAGCCTGCGTCACCTGGTCGGTGAGCGCGTGGAGTTCGGAGAGCAGCCAGCGGTCCAGGACGGGGCGGTCGGCCGGGGCCGGGTCGGCCTCGCTCGGCGCCCAGTCGGACGTGCGGGCGT
Organism: Streptomyces sp. NPDC050263; assembly: GCF_040655955.1. Lineage (NCBI taxonomy): Bacteria > Bacillati > Actinomycetota > Actinomycetes > Kitasatosporales > Streptomycetaceae > Streptomyces > Streptomyces sp. NPDC050263. Next base: position 74,723 of record NZ_JBFAKW010000005.1, read on the forward strand.
ACAGCGCCTGGAAGGCGACCGTGTTCCAGTACGTGAGGAGCGTCTTGCGGACGACCTCCTGGATGGTGCCGTGGCCCACCCTGCGGGCCGCCCACGGGGAGCCGCCGGCCGCCATGAACCAGCGGACGGCGTCGGCGCCGTGCCGGTCCATCAGCGGGATCGGATCCAGGGTGTTGCCCAGGTGCTTGGACATCTTGCGGCCGTCCTCGGCGAGGATGTGACCGAGACAGACGACGTTCTCGTACGACGACTTGTCGAAGACCAGGGTGCCGACGGCCATCAGCGTGTAGAACCAGCCGCGGGTCTGGTCGATGGCCTCGGAGATGAACTGCGCCGGGTAGCGGGACTCGAACAGGTCCTTGTTCTTGTACGGGTAGCCCCACTGCGCGAACGGCATCGAACCCGAGTCGTACCAGGCGTCGATGACCTCCGGCACGCGCGTGGCCGTCTTCGCGCAGGCATCCTGCGGGCAGCCGAAGGCGACGGCGTCGACGTACGGCCGGTGCGGGTCCAGTTCGGACTGGTCCTCGCCGGTCAGCGCGGTGAGCTCGGCGCGGGAGCCGACGACCGTGAGGTGGTCGTCCTCGCAGCGCCAGATCGGCAGCGGGGTGCCCCAGTAGCGGCTGCGGGACAGCGCCCAGTCGATGTTGTTGTTCAGCCAGTCGCCGAAGCGGCCGTGCTTGACCGTGTCCGGGAACCAGTTGGTCTTCTCGTTCTCCTGGAGGAGGCGGTCCTTGACGGCCGTCGTGCGGATGTACCAGGACGGCTGCGCGTAGTAGAGCAGCGCGGTGTGGCAGCGCCAGCAGTGCGGGTAGCTGTGCTCGTAGGGGATGTGCTTGAACAGGAGGCCGCGCTGCTGGAGGTCCTCGGTGAGCTGCTCGTCCGCCTTCTTGAAGAAGACGCCGCCGACCATGGGGACGGACTCCTCGAAGGTGCCGTCGGGGCGGACCGGGTTCACGACCGGCAGACCGTAGGAGCGGCAGACCTTGAGGTCGTCCTCGCCGAACGCGGGGGACTGGTGGACCAGACCCGTGCCGTCCTCGGTCGTCACGTATTCGGCGTTGACCACGTAGTGGGCCTCCGCCGGGAACTCCACCAGCTCGAACGGACGTTGATAGGACCAACGCTCCATTTCGGCGCCGGTGAAGCTCTGACCGGTGGTCTCCCAGCCCTCACCGAGCGCCTTGGAGACCAGCGGCTCGGCCACGACGAGCTTCTCCTCGCCGTCGGTCACCACGACGTAGGTGACCTCGGGGTGCGCGGCCACGGCCGTGTTGGAGACCAGTGTCCAGGGGGTCGTCGTCCAGACCACGAGGGCGGCTTCGCCGGCGAGCGGACCGGAGGTGAGCGGGAAACGGACGTACACGGAGGGGTCGACGACCGTCTCGTACCCTTGCGCCAGCTCGTGGTCGGAGAGGCCGGTGCCGCAGCGGGGGCACCAGGGGGCGACGCGGTGGTCCTGGACCAGCAGGCCCTTGTCGAAGATCTCCTTGAGCGACCACCAGACGGACTCGACGTACTCCGGGTCCATGGTCCGGTACGCGTCGTCGAGGTCGACCCAGTAGCCCATGCGGGTCGTCAGGTCGGTGAAGGCGTCGGTGTGCCGGGTCACGGACTCCCGGCACCTGGCGTTGAACTCGGCGATGCCGTACGCCTCGATGTCCTGCTTGCCGGAGAAGCCGAGCTCCTTCTCCACGGCCAGCTCCACCGGGAGGCCGTGGCAGTCCCAGCCGGCCTTGCGGGCCACGTGGTAGCCGCGCATGGTGCGGAAGCGGGGGAAGACGTCCTTGAAGACGCGCGCCTCGATGTGGTGGGCGCCCGGCATGCCGTTGGCGGTGGGCGGACCCTCGTAGAACACCCATTCGGGGCGGCCCTCGGACTGCTCCAGGCTCTTGGCAAAGATCTTCTGCTCGCGCCAGAAGTCGAGCACCGCGTGCTCGAGGGCGGGCAGGTCGACCTGGGCGGGCACCTGGCGGTACTGCGTCATCGATCTTCCTCCGGCGGACGTACTGCCTTCCGTCGGAGGGACGAGAGCCTTGTTGCCTGTCTACGCCTTCTGCGGCGCGCTCCCGCGGTACCACCCTCCTTGGCCCTCCGGTGCGCCCTGCGCGCCGGTGAGCCCCCTCATTGGGGTCGCGATGCCGGTTCTACCAACCCTCGGCGGGTCTTCTTCCGGCGGCTCCGGGGTGATCTTCGCGTCGTGCGGGCCCCCGGGCTTCCACCGTCCCCGGGTCGCTCTGGGCTGCGTGCGCCGCTACTCGTCCCCATCCATGCTTTTCGCTGCGCCCAGTGTACGGCTCCACGACGACGGAGGCCGACCGGTTTGCCCTGGCCCCCGGGCGGGGGTGGCGGCAAGGGTCGGGATGCCCCGAATGGTGGTTGGATGCGGAGGTATGTGTGTTTGTATTCCGGGACGTCCGGCTCGGCGGATTACCCGGCGGGGAGCTGGGCACAACGGATGGAGGCTCGCCGCGTCGCGTGCGCGAGGCGGGCGAATCGGGCGGTGTGCCCCGTTGCCGCGGGCCTCAAGTCGATTTACCGTCCCAGCACGATTCGCGTGCAAGATCACAATATGTGAAGGGGCCGCGGCCATGGTGGCGAAGAAGACCGCTGTGAAGAAGGCTGCGGTGAAGAAGACCGCTGCGAAGAAGGCGAGCGAGGAGAAAGCGGTCGCCGGGAAGACGGTCGCCAAGGAGACGGCTGCGAAGAAGGCGACCGGGAAGAAGGCGGCGGCCGTGAAGGTCACCGGCCGGAAGGCGGCGGCCGCGAAGGGCGCCGGTGTCAAGGGCGTGGCCGCGACGGGTGCGGGCAGGAAGAACACGGCCAAGAAGGTGGGCGCGGCCTCGGCCGCGGAGCAGACGGGAGCCACGACAGTGGTTGCGAAGAAGACTCCGGGTACGGCCACGGCGGCGAAGAGCGCCGTCCCCAAGGCACGCCTCGCCGCGGCGGAGCCGGGCGAGCTCGCGGTGCGCCCCGGCGAGGAGCCGTGGACACAGGAGGAGGTCGAGGAGGCCCGTACGCAGCTGAGCTCCGAGATGGAGCGACTGCGGGCGGAGCTGGCCTCGTCCGAGACGGCTCTGGTCGGCCTGATGCGGGACTCGGGGGACGGCGCCGGGGACGACCAGGCCGACACCGGCACCAAGAACATCACGCGGGAGCACGAACTGGCGCTGGCCGCCAACGCGCGCGAGATGCTGATCCAGACCGAGCACGCCCTGGAGCGGCTGGACTCCGGCACCTACGGGCTGTGCGAGAACTGTGGCAACGCCATCGGCAAGGCCCGGATGCAGGCCTTCCCGCGGGCCACGCTGTGCGTCGAGTGCAAGCAGAAGCAGGAGCGCCGGTACTGATCTCCTGGTGGCCGGGGGGTGTGCCGTACCCTCGTCCTCAGTCAGGTACCTAGGTTGAGGGACTCACGTGGCAGAGGCGGAGCGCGTCATCGGTACGCCGGACACCCCAGAAGCGGGTTCCGAGCCGGAGGAGTCGTCCGGCGCGGGCGGGCAGGAGAGCAGCGGGGCACGGCCCAAGGGCAAGCGCCGTATCGCCGTGTTGTTCACCGTGGCCGCGTTCGCGTATGTGCTCGACCTGGTCAGCAAGATGATCGTGGTCGCCAAGCTGGAGCACCACGCGCCGATCGAGATCATCGGGGACTGGCTGAGGTTCGAGGCCATCCGCAACGCGGGCGCGGCCTTCGGCTTCGGGGAGGCCTTCACCATCATCTTCACGGTGATCGCCTCGGCGGTGATCGTGGTGATCGCCCGGCTGGCCCGCAAGCTCTACAGCCTGCCCTGGGCGATCGCGCTGGGGCTGCTGCTGGGCGGCGCTCTGGGCAATCTCACCGACCGGATCTTCCGTGCGCCGGGCGTCTTCGAGGGCGCGGTCGTGGACTTCATCGCGCCGAAGCACTTCGCGGTCTTCAACCTCGCGGACTCGGCGATCGTGTGCGGCGGCATCCTGATCGTGCTGCTGTCCTTCAAGGGGCTGGATCCGGACGGGACCGTCCACAAGGACTGAGCGCCGGTGGCCGGGCGGACGGGTGGCCGGGTGGGTCGCAGCCGTCCGGCATACTCGACGGGTGAGCACGATTCCCGAGATCCGTACCCTGCCCGTGCCGGACGGCCTGGAGGGCGAGCGCGTAGACGCCGCCATCTCCCGCATGTTCGGCTTCTCCCGCACCAAGGCCGCGGAGCTCGCCGCGGCGGGGAAGGTCTCGGTCGACGGCTCGGTGGTCGGTAAGTCCGAGCGGGTGAGCGGCGGGGCCTGGCTGGAGGTCGAGATGCCGCAGGCCCCGGCGCCCGTGCAGATCGTCGCCGAACCGGTCGAGGGCATGGAGATCGTGCACGACGACGACGACATCGTCGTGATCGTCAAGCCGGTCGGCGTGGCCGCGCACCCGTCGCCCGGCTGGAGCGGGCCGACCGTCATCGGCGGACTGGCCGCGGCCGGCTACCGCATCTCGACGTCCGGCGCGGCCGAGCGCCAGGGCATCGTGCACCGGCTCGACGTGGGCACGTCCGGCCTGATGGTCGTCGCCAAGTCGGAGCGGGCGTACACGTCGCTGAAGCGCCAGTTCAAGGAGCGCACGGTCGACAAGCGCTACCACACGCTCGTCCAGGGCCACCCCGACCCGACCAGCGGCACCATCGACGCGCCCATCGGCCGGCACCCCCAGCACGACTACAAGTGGGCGGTCACGGCCGAGGGCAAGCCGTCGGTCACGCACTACGACCTCATCGAGGCCTTCCGCGCGGCCTCCCTGCTGGACGTGAAGCTGGAGACGGGCCGCACCCACCAGATCCGCGTCCACATGGCCGCCCACCGCCACCCCTGCGTCGGCGACCTCACGTACGGCGCCGACCCGACGCTCGCCAAGCGGCTGCGGCTGACCCGGCAGTGGCTGCACGCCGTGCGGCTGGGCTTCGAGCACCCCGGGGACGGGCAGTGGGCGGAGTTCGCCAGCGAGTACCCCGAGGACCTCCAGCAGGCCCTGGACCAGGTCCGCGAGGAGACCTACGGATGACCGGGCCGAGCGGTACGCGCGCGTACACGGTGCGCGTCGCCGACGACCTCGCCGACCGGGAGGCCTGCTTCGCGGTGCGCAAGGAGGTCTTCGTCGGCGAGCAGGGCGTGCCCGAGGACCTGGAGTACGACGCGCTCGACGCCGGCGCGGTGCACGTGCTGGCGGTCGGGGAGGACGGCGTACCACTCGGCACCGGACGGCTGCTGTTCGGCGAGGCTGCCGCGGCCAGGACCGACGGCGACCTCTCGGTGGGCTCCCTGGGCCGGCTCGCGGTGACGCGCGAGGCGCGCGGACTGGGCGTCGGGGCGGCGCTGGTGCGGGCGATCGAGGAGGCGGCACGCGCGCGTGGGCTCGCCGCGGTGGATCTGCATGCGCAGACGCACGCGCTGGGCTTCTACGAGCGGCTCGGGTACGCGGCGTACGGGCCGGAGTTCCCGGACGCGGGTATTGCGCACAGGTCCATGCGGCGTTCTCTCTAGTGCCGCGGCAGGCGACGTTCGCCCCGTCGCGACGCCCGGCACGCACTCTCGCCGCACCGGCCGAAAGCCCAAGTACGTCCAGTACGAGGACTTCCGGCCGGCACGCCGAGAGCACGCACCGGACGCCGCTCCTTGACGGGCAAACGTTGCCTGCCGCGGCACTAGCCCACTGCGCCGCGTGCGACGCTGGAGGTCTGGATGTCTTTGATCGTCTAGATCGGAGCGCTGACCGTGGATCAGTTGGCCCTGTTGTTCGTCCTGTTGCTCGGGGCCGTGGTGAGCGTCCCGGTCGGGGACCGGCTGGGGCTGCCCGCGCCGGTGCTCATGACGCTGCTCGGGATCGTCCTCGCGGTGCTCGACTTCGTGCCCAACGTGGAGATCCCGCCGGATCTGATCCTGCCCCTCCTGTTGCCGCCGCTGCTGTACGCGGCGGTACGGCGGACGTCCTGGCGGCAGTTCGCGGCGAACGTGCGGCCGATCTTCCTGCTCGCCGTGGCGCTGGTGTTCGTCACGACGGTCTGCGTGGCCGCCGTGGCCCATGCGATCGTGCCGGGGCTGCCGATCGCCGCGGCCGTCGCGCTGGGGGCGCTCGTGGCGCCGCCCGACCCGGTGGCCGCCACCGCCGTGGCCGGACAGCTGGGGCTGCCCCGACGGCTGGTGTCCATCCTGGAGGGCGAGGGGCTCTTCAACGATGTGACCGCCATCGTGCTCTACCACGTCGCGATCGCCGCGGCCGTGAGCGGGACGTTCTCGCCCTGGCGGGCCGGTCTCGACCTGGTGCTGTCCGCCGTGGTGGCGCTGGCGGTGGGCGTGGTGCTCGGCTGGGGCGCGAACAAGCTGCTGGACGTCCTCGGCGACACGACGCTGCAGATCGGCCTGACCCTCCTGGTGCCGTACGCCTCCTACGTGCTGGCGGAGGAGTTCCACGGGTCGGGCGTGCTGGCCGTCCTGACCACCGCGCTGTTCCTCGCCGAGTACGCCACCGACCCCGACGACGTGCTGACCCGGCTGGCCGGTCACACCTTCTGGGACATCATCGACACGCTCGTCACAGGCGTCGCGTTCGGGCTGATCGGCCTGGAGCTGCACATCGCGATCCGGACGGCGTCCGGGCGGTGGCAGGAGATGCTCGGGTGGGCCGGCGTGATCGTGGCCGTGGTCGTCGTCGTACGGCTGTTGTGGCTGCTGCCGGCCACCTGGCTGACCCAGCGGCTGCATGCCAGGCAGGACCACCTCGAGGACATCCCGACGAACTGGCGGGAGACCGTCGTCATGTGGTGGGCGGGGATGCGCGGGGTGGCCTCGGTGGCGCTGGCGCTGGCCGTTCCCCTGAAGACCGACGAGGGGACGGCCTTCCCCGACCGGAACGAGATCATCTTCATCGCGTTCGGCGTGATCATGGCGACGCTGGTCCTCCAGGGACTGACCCTGCCGTGGCTGGTGAAGCGGCTCGGCGTGCAGTCGGACACCGGCCGGGAGAAGGCGTTCGAGAAGGAACTGGCGGTACGGGCGGCGAAGGCGGCGAAGCGGCGGCTGCGGGAGATCGAGGCCGAGGAGGACCTGCCGGAGGAGCTCTCCGAGCAGATGCTGCGACGGGCCTTCGACATCGGGCTGCGGATCAGTCCGGACGTCGCGGAGGACGAGCGGCTGGAGGGTCACGAGCACCGCGTGCGCAGGCTGAGGAGGGTGCGCCGGATCCAGGCGGAGATGCTCAGCGCGGCCCGGCACGAGGTGGTCGCGGCGCGCAGCGAGCAGGGCGCCGATCCGGAGATCGTGGACCGGGTGCTGCGCCATCTGGACGTGCGCAGCCTGCGGTGATCCCCCCGGTGTTCATGGCGGTTTCGTAAACCGCGGTGATCTCCGCCGAAACGTCTGGTTGCGTTCGGGGCATGACACGCAACGTGGTGATCAGCGGTGGCGGTACGGGAATCGGGCCGGCCGCGGCGCACGCCTTCGCGGCGGACGGGGACCGGGTGCTGCTCCTCGGCCGGCGGGCGGACGTGTCGGAGAAGGCCGGGGTGGACGGGGCGCTGACCTACGCCGCCGACCTGGGCGAGCCGGAGGAGGTGCGGGGGGTCGCCCGGTTCGTCGGGGAGGAGCTCGGCACCGTCGACGTGCTGGTCCACAGTGCCGGGGGCGCGGGGCACCTGGAGCCCCCGAGCGACAGCGACGATCCGCTCGACCGGGTCGCGCACCACCGGACCGTCAACTTCCGCAACAACACCCTCTCCGCGGCCCTGCTCACCGAGGCCCTGAAGGACCGGCTCGCCTCGCCCGGCGGCCGGATCCTGTTCGTCGGCTCCATCGCCGCCTACCGGGGGTCCGGCAGCGGGGCGTACGGCGGCGCCAAGGCCGCGCTGCATCCCTACGCCCGTGATCTCGCCCGGGAGCTGGGGCCGCGGGGCGTCACCGCGAACGTCGTCGCCCCCGGGTATGTCGAGGACACCGGATTCTTCGGGGCGGCCATCGAGCCCGCGCGGCGCGAGCGGCTCGTCGGCGAGACCTTCACCGGGCGGGCCGGGACCCCCCGGGGACATCGCCGCCACCCTGCACCGGCTGGCCTCCCCGGGTGCCGGGCAGGTCACCTCACAGGTGGTCCAGGTCGACGGGGGCGCGGAGCGGGGCAACTGACGCTCAGCGGCCCGTCCGCGGCGGTTCGTGGGCGCGGCGCGGCGCGCCGTCGGGCGAGGCGGACGACGAGGAGGGGGGCTGGGCCTGGCCGGGAACGCGGCCCGGGGGCAGGGCAGCGTCCGCCGTGTTGACCCTCGGGAGCGCGTACGGGTGCTCCTTCGACAGCCAGCGGATCATCTGCTCGCGGACCGTGACCCGCACCTTCCAGATGTCGTCCGCGTCCTTCGCCGTGACCAGCGCCCGCACCTCCATGGTGTTCGGGGTGGTGTCCGTGACGTCCAGGCCGCAGGCGCGACCGTCCCAGGCCGGGCACTCGCGCAGGATGTCGCGCAGCTTCTCGCGCATCGCGTCCACCGGCGCCGCGTGGTCGACGTGCCAGTAGACGATGCCGGTCATCTGCGGGGTGCCGCGCGACCAGTTCTCGAACGGCTTCGAGGTGAAGTACGACACCGGCATGGTGATCCGGCGCTCGTCCCAGGTCCGCACGGTCAGGAAGGTCAGCGTGATCTCCTCGACGGTGCCCCACTCGCCGTCCACCACGACCGTGTCGCCGATGCGCACCATGTCGCCGAAGGCGATCTGCAGGCCGGCGAAGAGATTGGCCAGCGTCGACTGGGCGGCCACACCGGCGACGATGCCGAGGATCCCGGCCGAGGCCAGCAGCGAGGCGCCCGCCGCCCGCATCGCCGGGAAGGTCAGCAGCATCGCGGCCACCGCCACCACGCCGACGACGGCCGACACCACCCGCATGATCAACGACACCTGGGTCCGCACCCGCCGCACCCGGGCCGGATCGCTCTGGGCGCGCGCGTAGCGCGAGTACGACGTCTCCACGACCGCCCCGGCGATCCCGATCGCCATCCAGGCCGCCGACCCGATCAGCACCAGGGTGAGCACCCGGCCGACGCCGACCTGGTGGTCCTCGAGCAGTTGGGCGTGGTCGTACGAGCCTCTCAGCAGCGCCGCGCACAGCACCAGCTGGTAGGGGATCCGGGCACGGCGCAGCAGGCCCCACAGGGACGCCTCGCCGTGCCGGGCGTCGGCCTTGCGCAGCAACAGGTCGGTGGCCCAGCCGATGAGCAGCGTCAGTACGACCGAGCCGCCGACCACGATCACAGGGCGGAGCAGGTTCTCCATGCCCTCGAACGTAACCGGGCAGGAGGGGCCTTGAACATGTGACTTCCGTGCAGAACCGTGCGCACGGGGTTGTCGGTGCCGGCTGGCACCATGGGCGCATGAACATCATGCTCTTTCACTCGACCTACGGCCTGCGGCCCGCGGTGCGCGCGGCGGCGGACCGGCTGCGCGCCGCCGGCCACGAGGTGTGGACCCCGGACCTCTTCGAGGGGCACACGTTCGACACGGTCGAGGAGGGCATGGCGCACAACGAGAAGACCGGCAAGGACGAACTGCTGAAGAGAGCCGTCCTGGCCGCCGCGCCCTACTCGGAGCGCGGGCTGGTGTACGCCGGGTTCTCGCTGGGCGCGTCGATCGCGCAGACCCTCGCCCTCGGCGACGCCAAGGCGCGCGGACTGCTGCTCCTGCACGGCACCTCGGACCTCGCGCCGAACGTCTCGGTGGACGGCCTGCCGGTGCAGCTGCACGTGGCCGAGCCGGACCCGTTCGAGACCGACGACTGGCTGAGCGCCTGGTATCTCCAGATGGGCAGAGCGGGCGCCGACGTGGAGATCTACCGTTACGCGGGCGCCGGGCACCTGTACACCGACCCTGGCCTGCCGGACTACGACGAGGAGGCCGCCGAGGCCACCTGGCGGGTGGCGCTCGGCTTCCTCGAAACCCTGTGACCGGCGTCTACACCGGGGTGTAGGTGCGCTCCACCTTCTGCGTGCCGCTGCGCGTGCGGTACGAACGGGACCAGGCGGAGGTCGCGGTGGCGCTGGTGCGGTCGGACAGGACGTAGTAGTCCATCTGCGCGCGCTCGGCGGTGATGTCCAGGACGCCGTAGCCGTGGCGGTCGGTGTCGACGAAGTGGACGTGTCGGTTGGCGGCCCGGATGATCGGGGAGGCGATCGCGGTGAGGGTGCCCTCGGGGACCTTCACGATGTCGTCCAGGTTGTCGGAGGTCACCGAGGTGACCACGAACTCCGTGGCGGCCGAGGCCGACAGGGGGTAGGTGCCCGCGTCGACCGGCACGTCGTTGGCCCACGCCATGTGGATGTCACCGGTCAGGAAGACGGTGTTGCCGATGGCGTTGGAGCGCAGATGGGCGAGAAGCTCACGGCGGTCGTCGGTGTAGCCGTCCCACTGGTCGGTGTTGAGGGCGATGCCCTCCTGCGGCAGGCCGAGCAGCTTGGCGAGCGGCTTGAACAGGTCCGCCGAGAGCGAGCCGATCGCGAACGGGGAGATCATGACCGAGTTGCCGACCAGCCGCCAGGTCGTGTCGGAGGCCTTCAGCCCGGCCTTCAGCCAGTCCAGTTGGGCGCGCCCGGTGATCGTCCGGTCCGGGTCGTCGACGGTGCCGTTGCCGACGGCGACCTGCTGCGAGCGGAACGAGCGCAGGTCCAGCAGGGACAGGTCGGCGAGCTTGCCGAAGCGCAGCCGGCGGTAGGTGGTGCCGGCGATCGCGGGGCGGACCGGCATCCACTCGAAGTAGGCCTGCTTGGCGGCCGCCTGACGGCCCGACCAGGCGCCCTCGGCGCCCTCGGTGTGGTTCTCCGCGCCGCCCGACCAGGTGTCGTTGGCGAACTCGTGGTCGTCCCAGATCGCGACGACCGGCGCCTTGGCGTGCAGGGCCTGGAGGTCCGGGTCCGTCTTGTACTTGCCGTGCCGGGTGCGGTAGTCGGCGAGCGTGAGGATCTCGTGCGCGGGCGCGGTCTGCCGCACGACGGTCCCACGGGCGCCGTACTCGCCGGTGCCGTACTCGTATATGTAGTCGCCGAGGTGCAGCCAGGCGTCCAGGTCGCCGCGGGCCGCGAGGTGGCGGTACGAGGAGAAGTAGCCGGCCTCCCAGTTGGCGCAGGAGACCACGCCGAACCGCAGACCGCTGACGGCCGCGTCCGCCGCCGGCGCGGTGCGGGTGCGCGCCACCGGGGAGTCGGTGCCGCCGGCCGAGAAGCGGAAGAAGTAGTCGGTGGCGGGAGCAAGGCCCCGGATGTCGGCCTTGACGGTGTGGTCGGTGGCGGCGGTGGCGGTGAGGGAGCCCTTGGCGACGACGTTCGTCAGCGCTTTGTCCCGGGCGACGACCCAGCTCACCTCGGTGTCCGGGCCCAGCCCGGAGCCGGGCGTCGCCTCGGCGGTGGGCGTCACCCGGGTCCACAGCAGGACCCCGTCGGGCAGCGGGTCGCCGGAGGCGAGGCCGTGCAGGAAGGCGGGGGCGTCGGCGGCGCGGGCCGGCAGCGCGGCGACGAGCGGGCCCGCCAGCACGGCGGTGGCCGCGGCCGCCTTGACGACCGTGCGGCGGCGCGGCGACAGGGAGTTGGGGCGCTCTGACGGTGTGTCGGCGCTCTCGGAGGATCTGTGTCGACTGGTCACGGGCGATGAGATTACTGACCAGTACGGCAAAAGGGCGGGCGAACGTGAAATGTTCGCCCGCTCTTCGGCTGCGCGTCTCAGACGCGCGCGGAACTACACCGCTACGCCTTGAGGGCCGCGTCGATGGCCGTGGTGAAGTCGGCGACCGTCATCGGGGCGTTCTTGCCGCCGGAGTCGGTCAGCGTCTTGCCGTCCATCTTCAGGGTCGGGGTGCCCGAGACGCCGCTCTTGTCGAACGTCTTGGACATCTCCAGCGCCCACTTGTCGTAGGTGCCGTCCTTCACGGCGCTCTGGAACTTCGCGTTGCCCTTGAGCGCCGCGACCGTGTCCGCCACCTTGATCAGGTAGGAGTCGTCCTTGAACTTGTCGTCGGTCTCCTCGGGGTGGTACTTCGCCGAGTACAGCGCGGTCTTGTACTCGAGGAACGCCTCGGGGCTGACGTTGAGCGCGGCGCCCAGGGCGCTGAGCGCGTTCTTGGAGCCCTCGCCGGTCAGGCTGCGGTCCAGGAAGGTGGCGCCGACGAACTGGATCTTGAACTTGCCGGCGTCGTAGTCGCTCTTCACCGTCGCGCCGACGGTCTGCTCGAACTGGGCGCAGATCGGGCAGCGCGGGTCCTCGTACATCACGAGGGTCTTCTTGGCGCTCGCCTTGCCCATGGTGACGGTCGTGCCGTTCTTGCCGCTGGTGTTGGCCGGCGCGACCAGCTTGGCGTCCGCGGCCTTGTCCCAGTAGTCGGGCTGGTTGGCCTGGACGACGGCGTAACCTATGCCGCCGGCCACGGCCAGCACGCCGACCGCCGAGCAGGCGACGATGACCTGCCGCCTGACCTTGGCCCGCTTGGCCTCGCGCTCACGCTCGACGCGCAGCCGCTCCCGGGCCGCCGTCTTCGCTGCCGCGCTGTTCCGCTTGCTCATGTCGGTGTTCTCCAAAGGGGGACGCGTACACGGGGTACGCGGAAGTTCGTGTGGGACTGATCTGTGGGGTGCCGCGTGCTCAGGCCGTGGCGACCGTGCACGGCGGTCCACGCCGTCCCAGGGAGTGCACGAGGATCCGCTCGCGGACGGTGGTCGTACGGCGCACGGTGCGCGGCAGGCGGCGGGCGGCCGGGGCGCGTGCGACGGTCACCGCGGCGACGGCCAGCAGCAGCGGCCGGAAGGTCGTCGCGGTCGCCGCGCGCAGCAGCTGGGCCAGCGCTCGCTCGCCCCGGCGCAGCCAGGCGGCGGCGATCAGACCGACGCCGATGTGCGCGCCGAGCAGCAGCCACGCGGTCGCCGGGTCGGCGTGCGCGAGGACCCCGCCGAGCTGGTCGGTGTCGGTGCCGGTGACCTGGGCGAGCGGGGTGCCGACGGGCGTGCCGTCGCCGCACAGCACGTCCCAGCCGACCGAGGCCAGCGGGCCGGCGACCGGTCCGCCCGCGCGGCCGTAGCAGACGTGCTGACCGGTGGTGAAGACGGTGTCGGCCGCCAGCTCCAGCGGGATCAGCAGGGCGGCGATCCGCCCGAAGCCGCGCTCGCGGCCCGCGAGGGCGTACGCGAGGGCGAAGACGGCGGCCGCGACGGCGGCCACCGTGTTGAGCGGCAGCGGGGCCCGCGACAGCAGCACGTGCGACGCGGTGCTGAGCGTCACGACGAGTGCCGTGAACAGCGCCGCGCGCGCGGCTCTGAGGCGGGTCCCGGATATGTCCATAGCGGAGGAAGTGTGTCACGCGCTCCTGTAGGAGACCCCTAAAGGGTGCCTGTGAGAACGCCGACTGTTAGAGACCTGTTGTCGAAGGCCTGCTGCCGGAGGCCTGATCTCGAAGGCCTGCTGCCGGATGCCTGTGCTCAGAGGCCGGGGATCCGGCCGTTGCGGAAGAGGTCGAGGAAGATCTGGTGGTCGCCGCGCGCGCGGGCGCCGTAGGAGTGCGCGAAGTCGACCAGGAGGGGTGCGAAGCCCTCCTCGTCGGCCGCGATCGCCGCGTCGATGGCCCGCTCGGTGGAGAACGGGACCAGGGACTCGCCGGAGGTGTCGTCCGCCGCCGCGTGCATCGTGGCCGTGGACCGGCCCAGGTCGGCGACGACGCCCGCGATCTCGTCGGGGTCGTCGATGTCGCTCCAGTCCAGGTCGACCGCGTACGGCGAGACCTCGGCGACGAGCTGCCCCGCGCCGTTCAGCTCGGTCCAGCCCAGCCACGGGTCGGCGTGGGCCTGGAGGGCGCGCTGGGAGATCACCGTGCGGTGGCCCTCGTGCCGGAAGTAGCCGCGGATCGCCGGGTCGGTGATGTGCCGGGAGACGGCCGGGGTCTGGGCCTGCTTGATGTAGATCACGACGTCGTTCTCCAGGGCGTCGCTGTGGCCCTCCAGGAGGATGTTGTACGACGGCAGCCCGGCCGAGCCGATGCCGATGCCGCGACGGCCGACGACGTCCTTCACGCGGTAGGAGTCGGGGCGGGCCAGCGAGGTCTCCGGCAGCGTCTCCAGATAGCCGTCGAAGGCGGCGAGGACCTTGTAGCGGGTGGCCGCGTCCAGCTCGATGGAGCCGCCGCCCGCCGCGAAGCGGCGCTCGAAGTCGCGGATCTCGGTCATCGAGTCCAGCAGTCCGAAGCGGGTCAGCGAGCGGGCGTCGCGCAGCGCGTCGAGCAACGGGCCCTGGGCGGTGTCCAGGGTGAACGGCGGCACCTCGTCGCTCTTGGCGCCCGTGGCCAGCGCGTGGATGCGCTCGCGGTACGCGCCCGCGTAGACCTCCACCAGCTCGCTGATCTGCTCGTCGCTGAGGGCCTTCGCGTACCCGATGAGGGCGATGGACGCGGAGAAGCGCTTGAGGTCCCAGGTGAAGGGGCCGACGTAGGCCTCGTCGAAGTCGTTGACGTTGAAGATCAGCCGCCCCGTGGCGTCCATGTACGTGCCGAAGTTCTCCGCGTGCAGGTCGCCGTGGATCCACACGCGCGAGGTGCGCTCGTCCAGGAACGGGCCGCCCCGCTTCTCCGCGTCCAGGTCGTGGTAGAAGAGGCCCGCGGTGCCCCGGTAGAACGCGAACGCCGAGGCCGCCATCTTCCGGAACTTCACGCGGAACGCGGCCGGGTCGGCGGCCAGGAGCTCGCCGAACGCGGTGTCGAAGACGGCGAGGATCTCCTCGCCGCGGTGCTCGTCGCCTGGCTGCGGAACCGACATCGCTGGGTGCCTCCTGGTGCAGTGCATGTACGACAGCGTCTCTGCCGTCTCCAACGGTCGAAGGTACGCGGGAGTGCCCGTTTCCCTCCGGTGAAGGTACGTGGTGAAGCGGCCCGGGTGTCAGTGGCGAGGCTTAGACTTCGACGCTGACCCCCGGACTGTCCGCCAGCCCGTCGCCCAGTGCCCACCCGTCTCCCGACCACCACCCCTCAACGAGGCGCTTCGCGCCGCAGTGCTTGAATTTTGGAGGCCACGCCGTGTCAAAACCGCCGTTCACGCACCTGCACGTCCACACCCAGTACTCGCTGCTGGACGGTGCCGCGCGGCTGAAGGACATGTTCGACGCGTGCAACGAGATGGGCATGACCCATATCGCCATGTCCGACCACGGCAACCTGCACGGGGCGTACGACTTCTTCCACACCGCGAAGAAGGCCGGAGTCACCCCGATCATCGGCATCGAGGCGTACGTCGCCCCCGAGTCGCGGCGCAACAAGCGCAAGATCCAGTGGGGCCAGCCGCACCAGAAGCGCGACGACGTCTCCGGTTCCGGCGGTTACACCCACAAGACGATCTGGGCGGCCAACGCGACGGGCCTGCACAACCTCTTCCGGCTCTCGTCGGACGCGTACGCCGAGGGCTGGCTCCAGAAGTGGCCCCGGATGGACAAGGAGACCATCTCCCAGTGGTCCGAGGGGCTCATCGCCTCCACCGGCTGCCCCTCCGGCGAGCTCCAGACCCGGCTGCGCCTCGGCCAGTTCGACGAGGCGCTGAAGGCGGCCTCGGAGTACCAGGACATCTTCGGCAAGGACCGCTACTTCCTGGAGCTGATGGACCACGGCATCGAGATCGAGCACCGGGTCCGTGACGGCCTCCTGGAGATCGGCAAGAAGCTCGGCATCCCGCCGCTGGTGACGAACGACTCGCACTACACGTACGCGCACGAGGCGACCGCGCACGACGCGCTGCTGTGCATCCAGACCGGCAAGAACCTCTCCGACCCGGACCGCTTCCGGTTCGACGGCACCGGCTACTACCTGAAGTCCACGGACGAGATGTACGCCGTCGACTCCTCGGACGCCTGGCAGGAGGGCTGCGCCAACACCCTCCTGGTGGCCGAGCAGATCGACACCTCCGGCATGTTCGAGGCGAAGAACCTCATGCCGAAGTTCGACATCCCCGACGGCTTCACCGAGGTCACCTGGTTCAAGGAGGAGGTCCGCCTCGGGATGAACCGCCGCTTCCCCGGCGGCGTCCCCGACGACCGCCAGAGGCAGGTCGAGTACGAGATGGACGTCATCATCCAGATGGGGTTCCCGGGCTACTTCCTCGTCGTCGCCGACTTCATCATGTGGGCGAAGAACCAGGGCATCGCGGTCGGCCCCGGCCGAGGCTCCGCGGCCGGCTCGATCGTGGCCTACGCGATGGGCATCACCGACCTCGACCCGATCCCGCACGGTCTGATCTTCGAGCGGTTCCTCAACCCCGAGCGCGTCTCCATGCCCGATGTCGACATCGACTTCGACGAGCGCAGGCGCGTCGAGGTGATCCGGTACGTGACCGAGAAGTACGGCGCCGACAAGGTCGCCATGATCGGCACCTACGGCAAGATCAAGGCGAAGAACGCCATCAAGGACTCCGCGCGCGTGCTGGGCTACCCGTACGCGATGGGCGACCGCCTCACCAAGGCGATGCCCGCCGACGTCCTGGGCAAGGGCATCGACCTCAACGGCATCACCGACCCCTCGCACCCGCGCTACAGCGAGGCCGGCGAGATCCGCTCGATGTACGAGAACGAGCCGGACGTCAAGAAGGTCATCGACACCGCCAAGGGCGTCGAGGGCCTGGTCCGGCAGATGGGCGTGCACGCGGCAGGCGTGATCATGTCCAGCGAGCCCATCGTCGACCACGCCCCGATCTGGGTGCGGCACACGGACGGCGTGACCATCACCCAGTGGGACTACCCGCAGTGCGAGTCGCTCGGCCTGCTGAAGATGGACTTCCTCGGCCTGCGCAACCTGACGATCATGGACGACGCCGTCAAGATGGTGAAGTCCAACAAGGGCATCGACCTCGACCTGCTGGCCCTGCCGCTGGACGACCCGACGACCTTCGAACTGCTCCAGCGCGGTGAGACCCTCGGCGTCTTCCAGTTCGACGGCGGCCCCATGCGCTCGCTGCTGCGCCTGATGAAGCCCGACAACTTCGAGGACATCTCCGCCGTCTCCGCGCTCTACCGTCCGGGCCCGATGGGCATGGACTCGCACACCAACTACGCCCTGCGCAAGAACAAGCTCCAGGAGATCACCCCGATCCACAAGGAGCTGGAGGCGCCCCTGGAAGAGGTCCTGGCCGTCACCTACGGCCTGATCGTCTACCAGGAGCAGGTGCAGAAGGCCGCCCAGATCATCGCCGGGTACTCGCTCGGCGAGGCCGACATCCTGCGCCGCGTGATGGGCAAGAAGAAGCCCGACGAGCTGGCGAAGAACTTCACCATCTTCCAGGCCGGCGCGAAGAAGAACGGCTACAGCGACGAGGCCATCCAGGCCCTGTGGGACGTGCTGGTCCCGTTCGCCGGCTACGCCTTCAACAAGGCGCACTCCGCCGCCTACGGCCTGGTCTCGTACTGGACCGCCTACCTGAAGGCGAACCACCCCGCCGAGTACATGGCCGGGCTGCTCACCTCGGTCAAGGACGACAAGGACAAGTCGGCCGTCTACCTCAACGAGTGCCGGCGCATGGGCATCAAGGTGCTCCCGCCGAACGTCAACGAGTCGGTGCACAACTTCGCCGCGCAGGGCGACGACGTGATCCTCTTCGGCCTCGAAGCGGTCCGCAACGTCGGTACGAACGTGGTGGAGTCGATCATCAGGAGCCGCAAGGCCAAGGGCAAGTACGGCTCGTTCCCCGACTACCTCGACAAGGTCGAGGCGGTCGCGTGCAACAAGCGCACCACGGAGTCGCTGATCAAGGCGGGCGCGTTCGACACCCTGGGGCACACCCGCAAGGGCCTCACCGCGCAGTTCGAGCCGATGATCGACAACGTGGTCGCGGTCAAGCGCAAGGAGGCCGAGGGCCAGTTCGACCTCTTCGGCGGCGGCGAGGAGGACAGCAGCGAGCCCGGCTTCGGACTCGACGTCGAGTTCACCACCGACGAGTGGGAGAAGACGTATCTGCTCGCCCAGGAGCGGGAGATGCTCGGCCTCTACGTCTCCGACCACCCGCTGTTCGGCCTGGAGCACGTGCTGTCCGACAAGGCCGACGCGGGCATCGCCCAGCTCACGGGAGGCGAGCACGCGGACGGCGCGGTGGTGACGATCGGCGGCATCATCTCCGGTCTCCAGCGCAAGATGACCAAGCAGGGCAACGCCTGGGCGATCGCCACCGTCGAGGACCTCGCCGGCTCCCTGGAGTGCATGTTCTTCCCGGCGACCTACCAGCTCGTCTCGACCCAACTCGTCGAGGACGCCGTGGTCTTCGTCAAGGGCCGCCTCGACAAGCGCGAGGACGTGCCGCGGCTGGTCGCGATGGAGCTCCAGGTCCCGGACCTGTCGAACGCGGGCACCAACGCGCCCGTGATCCTCACCATCCCGGCCACCCGGGTCACCCCGCCGATGATCAACCGCCTCGGGGAGATCCTCACCCACCACAGGGGTGACAGCGAGGTCCGGATCAGGCTCCAGGGCCCGACGAAGACGACCGTCCTGCGGCTGGACCGGCACCGGGTCAAGCCCGATCCCGCTCTGTTCGGCGATCTGAAGGTGCTGCTCGGCCCGTCCTGCCTGGCGGGCTGAGGCCGCACGGACCCGTGAACCAGGAGGGGCGCATCCGGTGTCGGATGCGCCCCTCGGTGTGCCTGGGCTGCAACAGCCCGCAGTACGGACGTCAGTTGTGGCCGAAGCGCTTCTGCCGGCCCTTGCGGGCGACATCGGCGGGCGTCACCTGGGAGATGCGCTGTTCGGCCTGCTCCTGCATCGACGACTGCTGCGCCGCCTGCTGGCCACGCTCCGACTGCGGCTGTTTACGTTCCTGCTTCTTGTTCTTGGCCATGGTGATCTGCCTCCTGTGGGGGATCGAGGGGCCAGCTCCGCGACCAGATTCACATAGGCTGACGTACAGCGCATTTCGGATAATTACCGTCTGTAACAGGGGTTGTCGGAGCGTTAGCTCCCGAAACGCCACGCCGAAGATCGAGTTCGGGCCGTTAACCTCCGCGTGGTCGGGCAGACTCGAAGGAAGCCCGAAGCAAACCTCCCGGAAAGAGGGTGAGTCGTGTGGACCGCTGCATCGTCCTGGTGGACGCCGGGTATCTGCTGGGGGCCGCCGCCAGTCTCCTCGCCGGAGAGCCCTCGCGATCCCGGATCACCGTCGATCACGCCGCTCTCGTCCAGGGCCTGCGCGAACAGGCCGAGTCCGAGACCGAGCGGCCGCTGCTGCGCATCTACTGGTTCGACGGCGCCCCGGACCGCGTCCCCCAGCCCGAGCACCGCCGGCTGCGCGTGATGCCCCGGGTGACGGTCCGGCTGGGCGCCCTGACCCGCAGTGACGGCCGCTGGGCGCAGAAGGGCGTCGACGCCGCGATGCACGCCGAGCTGACCGAGCTGGCCCGCAACCGCGCCTGCTCCGACGTCGTCCTCGTCACCGGCGACGGTGATCTGCTGCCCGGCATGATGGCCGCCAAGGAGCACGGTGTCGCCGTCCACCTGTGGGCCGTCCAGGCCGCCGACGGCGACTACAACCAGTCCGAGGATCTCGTCGCCGAGGCCGACGAACGACGGGTCCTGGACCGCACCTGGATCACCAAGGCCGTACGCGCGAAGGACCTCGGCGGGATCTGCGCGCCGCCGCCCGTGCCCCGACCCGAGATCGCCGCGATCCTCTCCGCGCCGCTGCCCGACTCCGGCCTCGCGCCCGCCGCCGAGCGGACCGCCGAGGAGGCCGAGCACGCCTCCGCCGCCGCCTCGCAGAACGGCGCGCAGGAGCGCGTCCCCGCCCCCAAGGGCGTACCGACCCCCAAGGACCTGGCCGCGCTGCGCGCGCCCGGCGCCCAGGCCGTCCAGCACCCCGCCACCGCCACCCTGCGCTGGTCCTCCGACAAGGGCTGGGTCGACCGCCCCGGGGGCGCCCCGGAACCCTCCGAGGTCGCCTCGATGCCGACGCTCGCCCAGGTCACCACGGCCGAGCAGCGATGGGCCGACCGCGAGGAGGACATCACCACCGTCGGCGGGGACCCCTACGAGGTGGGGCAGGTCTTCGCGCGTCGGTGGATGGGGCGCCTCGGCGACCAGGGCCATCTGCAGAAGCTGTCCGGCATGTACCCGCGGATCCCGCACCGCATCGACGGCGAGCTGCTCAGATACGCGGCCCGCTTCGGACTGCTCGCGCACAAGGACGACCAGATCGACGAGCACGACCGCTACGCCATCCGGGCGGGTTTCTGGCGCGAGATCGATGTGCGGACGGCCGCCGAGCACGCTCCGGCCGCGGACTGAACCGGCCGTCGGGGACGCCCCCGACGCCGAGCGGGGTCCCCGACCCCGTAGTCTCGTCCTTTGTGAGTACGCGCGTGGCACCGGCAATGCGGCACAGGGACGAGGTCGTGTGTGCCGTACGCGGGCTGACCAAGTCGTATCCGGCGGTCCGGGGTCGGCGCGGCACCCCCGCGACCCCCGCGGTCCGGGCCACCGACGACGTACGGCTGGACATCCGGGGCGGTGAGATCTTCGGCCTGCTCGGGCCGAACGGCGCGGGCAAGACCACCCTCGTCCGCCAGATGACCGGCCTGATGCGGCCCGACGCGGGCAGCGTGGAGATCCTCGGGCACGACATCGTGCGCCACCCCGAGCGGGCCGCGCGCATCCTCGCCTACCTGGGGCAGGAGTCCACCGCCCTCGACGAACTCACCGTCTCTCTCGCCGCCGAGACCACCGGCCGGCTGCGCGGCCTCGACGTCCGCGCGGCGCGCCGCGAGCGGGACGACGTCCTCGACGAGCTGGGCCTCACCCCCCTCGCCGGACGGGCGCTGCGCAAGCTGTCCGGCGGTCAGCGGCGGCTGGCCTGCTTCGCCGCCGTGCTGGTCGGCGAGCGGCCCCTGCTGGTGCTGGACGAGCCGACCACCGGCATGGACCCGGTGGCGCGGCGGGCCGTGTGGGCCGCCGTGGACCGGCGGCGGGCCGAACGCGGCACGACTGTGCTGCTCGTCACCCACAACGTCATCGAGGCGGAGACCGTCCTCGACCGGGTCGCCGTCCTCGAACAGGGCCGGGTCATCGCCTGCGACACCCCCACCGGGCTCAAGGAGCAGGTCGCCGGCGAGGTGCGGGTCGAGCTGGTGTGGCGCGAGCGGCCGCCGCTGGACGTGCCCGAGGTCGCCGTGCTGCGCGAGCGGGCCGTGGAGTCCGGTCGCCGCTGGACGCTGCGGCTGGCCCCCGACGAGGCCCGCGCGATCGTCGCCACCGTGACCGGCGGCGCCGCCTTCGCCGCCCTGGACGACTTCACCCTGGCCACCCCGAGCCTGGAGGACGTCTACCTGGCGCTGGGCGGGGCGGCACGACAGGGGCTGGTACGGGCATGATCGGGTCGACGCACGGGGCACGGGCGGCGAGACCGGGAGGCGCCGAGCTGAGTGGGCGGGCCGCCGGGGCCGTATGGGACGGTATGAGAACCGTAGGGAAGAGGAGCAGCGCCACGTGAGTGTCGTACCCGCCGAGGTTCTGCCGGGGAGCGCCCGGGCCGTGACGGAGCCGGTCTGCGGCGCCGCCGCCGAGCTGGCGCCGCGCGCCCGGCTGTGGCCGTCGCTGGTGGCCGTGTACCGGGCGCAGCTGTCCCGCGCGCGGGTGGCCCGCATCCCGCTGCTGTTCGTGGCGACCTTCCAGTCGGTCGGCATCCTGATCATGATGCGGGGCGTGGTGGACGGCGGGCGCGAGGCGGAGGCCGTGGTGGCCGGGTCCGCCGTGCTGGTCGTCGCCTTCGTCGCGCTGAACCTGCTGGCCCAGTACTTCGGGCAGCTGCGGGCCAGCGGGGGGCTCGATCACTACGCGACGCTGCCCGTGCCGCCCGCGGCCGTGGTGCTGGGGGCGGCGGGGGCGTACGCGTCCTTCACCGTGCCGGGGACCCTGGTGACCGCGGTGTTCGGGTGCGTGCTGTTCGGGCTGCCGCTGACGCATCTGTGGGTGCTGGCCCTTGTCATCCCGCTGGCGGGCGCCGCGCTGTCCGGGCTCGGCGCGGCCTTCGGGCTGCTCGCGCCGCGGCCGGAGCTGGCCACCGTGCTGGGGCAGCTCGGCATGTCCGCCGCGCTGCTGCTGGGCGTGCTGCCGCCGGACCGGATGCCGGAGGCGGTGCGCTTCGCCCGCGATCTGCTGCCGTCCACGTACGGGGTCGAGGCGTTCGCGCGGACCTTCCGGGCCAGTCCCGACTGGGCGTTCGTGCTGGGCGACCTCGCCGTCTGCGCGGGTGTCGGCGTGGTGTCGCTGGCCGTCGCCACCTGGGCGTATCGCCGGGCCGCCGTCCGGTGACGCGCCGCGCAGCCGGGCCTGGCACGATGTCAGGGTGACCGCACCGCTGACTCCGCCCCCGCCGCCGCACGAACCGTCTCCGCACGGGGCCTGGCCGCCGTCGATGGCGCCGTCCTCCGGGGGGTACGCGGGGGTGGCCGCCGCGCCCCACGACGTCTCGTACGGACAGGACGGGCCCGGGATGAAGACCGAACTGCGGGAAGCCGCCGTGATCACGGTGGCCGTCGCGCTCGTCGGGGTGGCGCTCGGGCTGCTGTGGGTGTGGCTGGCGCCGAAGGTCCCGCTCGTCGGTGATCTGGTGGACGGCAACTGGGTCGTCTACTTCAAGGACACCGAGGGGGAGCAGGCGATCGGGGTGGACGGGACGTTCACGCTGTTGGCCCTCGCGTGCGGTGCCGTGAGCGCGGTGGCGGTGTTCGCGTGGCGGCGGCGCGGGGGAGTGCCGGCGGTGGTCGCGCTGGCGCTCGGCGGGTTCCTCGGCTCGCTGCTGGCGTGGCGGCTGGGGTTGTGGCTGGGCCCTGAGTCCGATGTGATCGCGCATGCGCAGTCCGCGGGCAAGGGGGTCACGTTCTCGGCGCCGTTGAAGCTGGGGGCGAAGGGGGCGCTGCTCGCGTGGTCGCTGGCGGCGCTGGCGGTGCATCTGGGGCTTACGTCGTTGTTCGGGCCGCGGGATCCCGATCCGTATGCGGTGCAGGGGGCTGTGCCCAAGGACGGGTACGGCGCGCCCATGGGGTGAGACGCCCCTTTCGGACGGCGAGAACTCACCCGCGGGCGATCGGCGACAACACCGCTGCCGTCAGGGTGGCCAGGGCCGTCGGGGAGAGTTCCACCTCCAGGCCTCTTCTGCCCGCCGAGACGCAGATCGTGGCGTGGGTCGTCGCCGAGGCGTCCAGCACCGTGGGGAGTCTCTTGCGCTGGCCCAGTGGGGAGATGCCGCCCCGGACGTAGCCCGTGGTGCGTTCGGCCAGGGTCGGGTCGGCCATCGACGCCCGCTTGCCGCCGATCGCCGAGGCCAGGGCCTTGAGGTCCAGGGAGCCGGCCACCGGGACCACCGCGACCGTCAGGGCGCCGTCCACGTCCGCGACCAGGGTCTTGAAGACGCGGTCGGGGGAGACGCCCATCGCCTCGGCCGCCTCCTCGCCGTAGGACGGGTGGCCGGGGTCGTGGTCGTAGGCGTGGACCGTGAAGTCCACGCCCGCCGCCGTCAGGGCCACCGTCGCGGGCGTGCCCCCGGACTGCTGCCGTTGCTTCTTCGCCATGCTCGATGCTCGACCTTCAGTTGAGACTCGTCGGGCCGCGGGTCAGGTCTGCCGCGGGCAGCGAGGGCAGGTTGCGGATGATCGCCGTCTCCGCGCGCAGGAGCGTCAGTTCGTCCCGCAGGCGGGAGGCCGTGTCGGGGGCCTGGAGGAAGCGCTGTTTGGTGGGGGTGTCCAGCATCATCGCGGCCGCCACCAGGTACGACACCACCGACGGGTCGTCCGGCAGCTCCGCGCCGGTGGCCAGGGAGCGTTCGCGGGCGCCCGCCAGGCGCTTCTGGTACTGGCGGAAGGCCCGCAGCACGCCCTCCGCGAGGGCGCCCGCCTCGTCGCCCGGGTCCTCTGGCAGCTCCTGGAGCTCGGCCGTCAGGAAGGGGCCCGAGGCGTCCACCGACAGCAGCTTCACGCGGGTCGTGCCCGTCGCCAGCACCTCGAAGGTGCCGTCGGCGCGCTCGCGGATCGTCGCCGCGTCGGCCACACAGCCGACGCCGTGGAACGCCTTGACGGGGTCGTCGCCGAAGCCGGCCGCGGGGCCGCGCTCGGGCACGGCCCTCTGGTCGGGCAGGCCCTGTGCGCTGGGCGCCACCTCGTGGCCGTCGCGGATGGCGACGACGGCGAACCGGCGCGATTCGTCCTCGGGGGTCTTCAACAGGTCGCGCATCATGGCGCGATAGCGCTCCTCGAAGACGTTGAGCGGGAGCACGAGTCCCGGGAACAACACCGAGTTCAGGGGGAAGAGCGGCAGGCGGACGGTGGTCACGACGCAGAAGCCTAATGGTCCAGCGGACGGGCTCGTCCGCCGTGCCCATTCCCCGGATGCCACAGCGGCTGCCCCGAAGGTCCCGAGCGGACTTCCTCGCGTACCGCCAGGAAGTGGCCGAGCGGGTCGTCCGAGAGCCGTCCCCAGGGGAACGACGTGGCGTACGGGCCGATCAGGCGGAGCTGTGCGAGGGCCTCGTCGCGGCGGTCCAGGCGGACCAGGACGTAGGTGAGCAGGTTGCGGATCTCGGCCGTCCAGGGGTCGAGGCCGGGGAAGCGCGCGGAGAGCGCGACGGCGCGGTCGGCGGCCGCGTCCAGCCGCTCGCGCGGCACGTCGGGGCCGCAGCCGTCGGTCAGGTACGCGAAGGCGGCCCGGGCCGGGAGCGCCTGGACGAGGGAACCGGCGGGCGCGTCCTGCGCGGCCCGGTCGGCGAAGTCGAAGCACTCGCGGTGGGAGCCGTGCCAGGACGCGGCCAGATAGCGCTTGGCGGCCACATGGCAGCCGTAGTGGTGCGGGGCGCGGCGGACCGCGGCCGCCCACAGCTCGCCGAAGTACTTGTGCCCGGCCCCGGCGCCGCGCGCGTGGTCCAGGGCGATGCGCCACGGCACGGGGTCGCGGACGTCGCTCTGCGCGGCGGCCGTGATCAGCGGGCTCACCTCGCGCAGCAGCTCGGCCCGGGCCGGGGACTGCCAGGCGCGGTCCACCGCGAGCTGGGCGGAGACGAGCAGCACGTCGGGGTCGCGCGGGGCGGCGGCACGCCACTCCTCGAACCACTCCGAACGGGAGAGCGCGAAGGACGCCAGGCGGGTCGCGTACCGGTCGCGGTACTCCCACTGGGCTTGTTCGCGGGTGTGGGCCATCAGCTCGGCGGCGGGCGCGTAGGCGCCGAGGCCGGCGGCGACCAGCGCGGGACCGAGACGTTCGTCGGGCACGTCGAGGAGCACTTCGTCGTCGGCGGGGAGCCCGGCGGCGGTGCTGTGGGGCGCGGCGTTCCGTGCCGCCCGGGAGGCCCGGGGGGCGCGGATGAACGGGGGCAGCAGAGCCATGGTGTCGCCATTGAAAAGCCGCAGCTTCAGATTGCGCCAGAGCCTTCACGCAACCTGCGGAAAGTTGTACGACCCCGGGTCAAGGGACGGTAAAAGGGGGCTACTCAAAGGCTGTCGGTGCGGTGGGAGTGTGCTGATGGTGTGCGCATCGCGTGTGTGTCGGAGCTGCCCTCAGCCCCGGCGCAGCAGCCGCGTCGCCCCCGCCGCCACCGTCGTCGCCAGGATCCAGCCGAGCAGGATCAGCGCCGTGGACAGCCACTGCCAGCCGCCGTGCAGCTGCCACTGGCCGACCTGCCCCAGATCGATGACCGGCAGCAGCAGGTCGAGGGTGAAGAGCGCCGGGTTCCAGGGCGGGTGTCCGGAGCCGGCGCCGTCGACCGGCGGATGCGCGGCGTGCGCGAAGGCCAGCGAGCTCGCCGCCCACAGCACCGCCATCCACACCGCCGCCCGGCCCGGCCGGTAGCCGTACGCGACCGTCCAGTCCTGTAGGTACCCGAGGAGCTTCGCGGCCGGCGGCAGCGTCTCGCGGCGGCGGCGCTGCTTGGCCAGCAGCACCTCGCGGGCGTCCTCGTCCTCCCCGCCGGCCCGCAGCACGGTCGCCAGGCGCTCGTACGGCTCGGGGGCGTACTCGGCGGTCGCCGCGGCCACCCAGCGCAGCCGCTCGGCCAGCGGGAACGGGCCCTGCGGCACCAGGTTCTCGTACGCGAAGCCGCCCATGTGGAGATTGCCGGGGCCCGGCCAGGCGCTCGCCCGGTCCACCAGGTTGATCACCCGGGCCCCGGACAGCACGACCTTGCCGCGTCTCGGCGGCTCCCCGAGGAAGCGCAGCTCGGGCGTCTGCACCCGGCGCAGCGACAGCTCCTGGTCGTCGGTGAAGGTGAACCGGGCCCGCTCCAGGTCCACGGCGTCCCCGAACCGGCCGTCGTCCAGGCGTATCCCGCCCCGGCACTCGAAGCGCTGGATGCGCGTCCCGCGCGCGGGCGTCGTGCCGCTCAGCGCCTGGCCGCCGACGCCCGCCGGGGTCAGATACAGCGAGCGCTCCACGGTCAGCTGCGGGGCGTTCAGCGCGAGCCGCGTGTACGGGTTGGCCAGCCGTGCCCCGCGCAGGCTCAGCGACACGCCGATCTTGGCGCTGCGCAGACTCAGCTCGCCGTGCGATTCGAGCAGCTCGGCCTGGAGGTCCTGGCCGACCGTCAGGCCGTCGGCGGCGATCGAGCGGCCGGTGCGGTCGCGGTAGACGATCGCCTGGTTGAGCAGCAGGTCCGTGCCGATGTGCGCGTCGGTGAGCCGGACGCCGTTGTGGAAGCGGCAGCGCGGGAGGTGCAGATCGCCCTCGGTGTGCACCCGGGCCGCCTCCAGACGCGGCACCGAGCAGTCCACCATCCGCAGGGTGGTGAACCGCGCCTCCGGCAGCAGCACCTCGCGCTCGAACCGGCAGCGCTTCAGCTCCACGTACGGCACCACCGCGCCGCCCGCGAGGTCCAGGGTGCCGCTGATCTGCACGCCGGACAGCTTGAGGGACGCCACCCGGCCGGCCAGCGCGGGCGGTCCGGCCAGCAGCAGCCAGGCCACGATCCGGGCCCGCACGGTCCGTGCGTCGCCCCATGGATGGCCGCCGTGCGGATCGTCGACGACCGTGTCCCCGCTGCTCAGGTCGTACACGCTGCCGTTGCGGAAGGCCTGCCACATGCCGGCCTCGGCGGCGGTCAGGTCGTCCGGCAGGTCTCCCGCGCCGTCTCCCGTAGGGATGCCCGCCCCCTCCGCCACGCCGTTCACCCTCTTCGTTACTCACCGGTTTCGCACAGCTGTTCATGCCCGCTGCGCGCCCCCCGAACGCTAGAGGCGAAGGTCGTCTTCCGGGTTCCGGCCACGTTCTGTATCAGCCATTGATACGCGCGGACGACGCCCGATTCCGGTCTGAGAGAATTGACCGCGTGATCTCCCGAATCGATCTGCGCGGCGACGCCCTCCCCGAGGGCCCCGCACTGCGCGACCTGCTGCCCCGAGCCGACTTCGACGTCTCGGCCGCCCTGGAGAAGGTGCGTCCGATCTGTGAGGCCGTGCATCACCGGGGCGACGCGGCGCTGATCGACTTCGCCGAGAGGTTCGACGGGGTGCGGCTGGAATCCGTACGGGTCCCGGCGCGGGCGATCGCCGAAGCACTGGAGCAGCTCGACCCGGCCGTGCGCGCGGCCCTGGAGGAGTCCATCCGCCGCACCCGGATCGTCCACCGCGAGCAGCGCCGTACGACGCACACGACACAGGTCGTGCCCGGCGGGTCGGTGACCGAGAAGTGGGTGCCGGTCGAGCGGGTCGGGCTGTACGCGCCCGGCGGCCGGTCGGTCTACCCGTCCTCCGTGATCATGAACGTCGTCCCGGCGCAGGAGGCCGGCGTCGCGTCCGTCGCGCTCGCCTCCCCGGCGCAGGCCGAGTTCGACGGCCTTCCGCACCCGACGATCCTCGCCGCCTGCGCGTTGCTCGGCGTCGACGAGGTCTACGCGGCCGGCGGCGCGACCGCCGTCGCGATGTTCGCCTACGGCACCGAGTCCTGCGCGCCCGCCGACATGGTCACCGGGCCGGGCAACATCTGGGTCGCCGCCGCCAAGCGCTACTTCACCGGCAAGATCGGCATCGACGCCGAGGCGGGCCCGACCGAGATCGCGGTCCTCGCCGACGACACGGCCGACCCGGTGCACGTGGCCGCCGACCTGATCAGCCAGGCCGAGCACGACCCGCTGGCCGCCGCCGTCCTGGTCACCGACTCCGTGGAACTGGCGGACGCGGTCGAGAAGGAGCTTCAGCCGCAGGTCGCGGCCACCAAGCACATCGAGGACCGGATCGTCCCGGCGCTGGCCGGCCGGCAGTCCGCGATCGTCCTGGTCGACGGCGTCGAGGAGGGCCTCAAGGTCGTCGACGCGTACGGCGCCGAGCACCTGGAGATCCAGACGGCCGACGCCGCCGCCGTGGCCGACCGGGTGAAGAACGCGGGCGCGATCTTCATCGGGCCCTGGGCGCCGGTCTCCCTGGGCGACTACGCGGCCGGGTCCAACCACGTGCTCCCCACCGGCGGCTGCGCCTGCCACTCCTCCGGGCTGTCCGTCCAGTCCTTCCTGCGGGGCATCCACATCGTCGACTACACGCGGGACGCGCTGGCCGAGGTCGCGCACCACGTGGTGACGCTGGCGGAGGCGGAGGACCTGCCCGCGCACGGCGCGGCGATCAAGGCCCGGTTCGAGTGGAAGGTACCGGCGAGCAAGTGAACTTCGGAATCGACGACCTCCCCGTACGGGACGAACTGCGCGGCAAGTCCCCCTACGGCGCGCCCCAGCTGGACGTGCCGGTACGGCTGAACACGAACGAGAACCCCTACCCGCTCCCCGAGGCGCTGGTCGAGCGCATCGCCGAGCGGGTGCGCGAGGCCGCCCGCGACCTCAACCGCTACCCGGACCGGGACGCCGTGGAGCTGCGCACCCGGCTCGCGCAGTACCTGACGGACACCTCCGGGTACGAGGTCGGCCTGGCCAACGTCTGGGCCGCCAACGGCTCCAACGAGGTCCTCCAGCAGCTGCTGCAGACCTTCGGCGGACCGGGCCGCAGCGCGATCGGCTTCGAGCCGTCGTACTCGATGCACGGGCTCATCTCGCGCGGCACCGGAACCGGCTGGATCTCGGGTCCCCGGCGCGAGGACTTCACCATCGACCTCGCGGCCGCCGAGCAGGCGATCGCCGAGCACCGTCCGGACGTCGTCTTCATCACCACCCCCAACAACCCCACCGGCACCGCGGTCCCGGCCGAGACGGTCCTCGCGCTGTACGAGGCCGCGCAGGCCGCGAAGCCGTCGATGGTGGTGGTCGACGAGGCGTACATCGAGTTCAGCCACGGCGACTCACTGCTGCCGCTGCTCGAAGGTCGGCCGAATCTCGTCGTCTCGCGCACGATGTCGAAGGCCTTCGGCGCGGCGGGACTGCGCCTCGGCTACCTCGCCGCGCACCCGGCGGTGGTGGACGCCGTCCAGCTCGTCCGGCTGCCGTACCACCTCTCGGCCGTCACCCAGGCGACCGCCCTGGCCGCGCTGGAGTACACCGAGACGCTGCTGAAGTACGTCGAGCAGCTGAAGTCGGAGCGGGACCGGCTGGTGGGCGAGCTGCTCGCGATCGGCTACGCGGTCACCGCGTCCGACGCCAACTTCGTGCAGTTCGGGCGGTTCGAAGACGCCCACGCGGTCTGGCAGCAGATCCTCGACCGGGGCGTCCTGGTCCGGGACAACGGCGTGCCCGGCTGGCTGCGGGTCACCGCAGGAACCCCCGAAGAGAACGACGCGTTCCTCGACGCGGTCCGTGAAGTCAAGAAGGAGCAGAGCGCATGAGCCGCGTAGGACGCATAGAGCGCACCACGAAGGAGACGTCGGTCCTCGTCGAGATCAACCTCGACGGCACCGGCAAGGTCGATGTGTCGACCGGCGTCGGCTTCTACGACCACATGCTCGACCAGCTCGGCCGGCACGGCCTGTTCGACCTGACCGTCAAGACCGACGGCGATCTGCACATCGACTCCCACCACACCATCGAGGACACCGCCCTCGCGCTGGGCGCCGCCTTCAAGCAGGCACTCGGCGACAAGGTGGGCATCTACCGCTTCGGCAACTGCACGGTCCCGCTGGACGAGTCCCTCGCCCAGGTCACCGTCGACCTCTCCGGCCGCCCGTACCTCGTGCACACCGAGCCCGAGAAGATGGCGCCGATGATCGGCGAGTACGACACCACGATGACCCGGCACATCCTGGAGTCGTTCGTCGCCCAGGCGCAGATCGCGCTGCACGTGCACGTGCCCTACGGGCGCAACGCGCACCACATCGTGGAGTGCCAGTTCAAGGCGCTGGCCCGGGCCCTGCGCTACGCCTCCGAGCGCGACCCGCGCGCGGCCGGCATTCTTCCCTCCACGAAGGGCGCCCTCTAAGCCATGACCGGACTGTCGACCATCCTGATCGTCGTCGGCCTCTTCCTCGCCGGCGGCATCTACTCCTTCGTCAAGCAGCAGATGCCGAAGAGCCTGATCGTGCTGCTCTCGATCGGCGCCACGATGTGTCTCGTCGCCGGCGTCGTGCGGCTGGAGGTGTGGAATTGAGCGCAGGAAGCACCGCGTCCAAGAAGGTCGTGGTCTTCGACTACGGCTTCGGCAACGTCCGCTCCGCCGAGCGCGCCCTCGCGCGCGCGGGGGCCGACGTCGAGATCACGCGTGACTTCGACACGGCCATG
This sequence comes from Streptomyces sp. NPDC050263, assembly GCF_040655955.1. Taxonomy (NCBI): domain Bacteria; kingdom Bacillati; phylum Actinomycetota; class Actinomycetes; order Kitasatosporales; family Streptomycetaceae; genus Streptomyces; species Streptomyces sp. NPDC050263. The sequence goes on from NZ_JBFAKW010000005.1 coordinate 105,325, forward strand.
AACGCCGACGGGCTGCTGGTGCCGGGCGTCGGAGCCTTCGCCGCCTGCATGAAGGGCCTCAGGCAGGCCCGCGGCGACTGGATCATCGATCGCCGGCTGTCCGGCGGCCGCCCGGTGATGGGCATCTGCGTCGGCATGCAGATCCTGTTCGAGCGCGGCATCGAGCACGGCGTCGAGACCGCGGGCCTGGACGAATGGCCCGGCACGGTCGGCCCGCTCCAGGCCGACATCGTGCCCCACATGGGCTGGAACACCGTGCACGCGCCGGACGGCTCCGAGCTCTTCGCCGGGCTCGACGCGGACGCGCGCTTCTACTTCGTGCACTCCTACGCCGTCCACGACTGGTCCCTGGAAGTGCACAACGCGGCCATCCGCGCCCCCAAGGTGACCTGGTCGACGCACGGCAAGCCGTTCGTGGCCGCCGTGGAGAACGGCGCCCTGTGGGCCACGCAGTTCCACCCCGAGAAGTCCGGCGACGCCGGAGCCCAGCTCCTCACCAACTGGATCGGAACACTGTGAGCAAGCTCGAACTCCTCCCCGCCGTCGACGTCCGCGACGGTCAGGCCGTCCGGCTCGTGCACGGCGAGTCCGGGACCGAGACCTCCTACGGCTCCCCGCTCGAGGCCGCCCTCGCCTGGCAGCGCTCCGGCGCCGAGTGGCTGCACCTGGTCGACCTGGACGCCGCTTTCGGCACCGGCGACAACCGTGCCCTGATCGCCGAGGTCGCGAAGGCGATGGACATCAAGGTGGAGCTGTCCGGCGGCATCCGAGACGACGACACCCTGGCCGCCGCACTCGCCACCGGCTGCACGCGCGTGAACCTGGGCACGGCCGCCCTGGAGACGCCCGACTGGGTCGCCAAGGTCATCGCCGAGCACGGCGACAAGATCGCGGTGGGCCTGGACGTCCGGGGCACGACCCTGCGCGGCCGCGGCTGGACCCGCGACGGCGGCGACCTCTACGAGACGCTCGAGCGGCTCAACGGCGAGGGCTGCGCACGGTACGTCGTCACCGACATCGCCAAGGACGGCACGCTCCAGGGTCCGAACCTGGAGCTGCTGCGCAACGTGTGCGCGGCGACGGACCGGCCGGTCGTGGCGTCGGGCGGCGTGTCGTCCCTCGACGACCTCCGGGCCATCGCGGAGCTGGTCCCCCTCGGCGTCGAGGGCTCCATCGTCGGCAAGGCGCTCTACGCCAAGGCGTTCACCCTGGAAGAGGCCCTGGAGGCGGTAGCCAAGTGAGCGAGCTGCGACGCGTCACCACCGGCGCGCCCTGGGAGGAGGCCTTCGGCTACTCCCGCGCGGTGGAGCTGCCGAACGGCCTGGTCCTGGTCTCCGGCTGCACCTCGATCGTGGACGGCCAGATCGCCGGCGGCGGCCCCTACGAGCAGACGGTCAACGCCTTCAACGTCGCCTTCGCGGCGCTGGGGCAGCTGGGCCTCGGCAGCGACGACGTCGTGCGCACCCGCATGTACCTCACCCACGCGCGGGACGTGGAGGAGGTCGGACGCGCCCACAAGGAGCTGTTCGACGCCGTCCGGCCCGCCGCGTCCATGGTCATCGTCTCCGGCCTCGTGGACCCGAGTCTGGTCGTCGAGGTCGAGGTCGAGGCGTTCCGAGGGGAGTCCGCGCCATGAGCCTCGCCGTACGAGTCATCCCCTGCCTGGACGTGGACAACGGCCGGGTCGTCAAGGGCGTCAACTTCCAGAACCTGCGCGACGCGGGCGACCCCGTCGAGATGGCCAAGGTGTACGACGCCGAGGGCGCCGACGAGTTGACGTTCCTGGACATCACCGCCTCGTCGGGCAACCGCGAGACCACCTACGACGTGGTGCGCCGCACCGCCGAGCAGGTCTTCATCCCGCTGACCGTCGGCGGCGGGGTGCGCGCTCCCGAGGACGTCGACAAGCTGCTGCGGGCGGGTGCCGACAAGGTGGGCGTGAACACCGCGGCGATCGCCCGCCCCGAGCTGATCAAGGAGATCGCCGAGCGGTTCGGCAGCCAGGTCCTGGTGCTGTCGGTGGACGCCCGGCGGACCCCGTCGGGGAGCTTCGAGGTGACGACGCACGGCGGCCGCAAGGGCACCGGCATCGACGCCGTCGAGTGGGCGCACCGGGCGGCCGAGCTGGGCGCGGGCGAGATCCTGCTCAACTCGATGGACGCGGACGGCACGAAGGACGGCTACGACCTGGAGATGATCGCCGCGGTCCGGGGGTATGTGACGGTCCCGGTGATCGCCTCCGGCGGCGCCGGCAAGCTCGCCGACTTCGCGCCGGCCGTCGAGGCGGGCGCGGACGCGGTACTGGCGGCGTCGGTGTTCCACTTCGGCGATCTGCGGATCGGCCAGGTGAAGGACGCGCTGCGGGGGGCTGGGCATCCCGTGCGGTAGTTCGAGTCGTCATCCTCGGTAGTGAATGCAGTAGTGATCAAGGTTCCGGTGTGTCTAGGCTGCTCGTATGCCTGGAATCACGATCGAGTTCACCGAGGAAGAGCTGGCCGAGCTGCGCGCGGAGGCGAAGGAGCAGGGCGTCGCGATCAAGCGGCTGGCGCACGACATACTGACCGAGGACGTCGTGCGCCGGCGGCAGAAGCAGCGGTTCGTCGAGGGGGCTTCGAAATACGCCCGAGAGATCATGGCGGACTTCGAGGAACGGTTCCCGGCGGGGCTGCGGTAACCATGTACGTAGACGCGGGCTGGATCCTTAATGTTCAGATCGAGGTCTCGCCGGAAAACACCCCGATCCGTGACTGGGGTGCACTGCACTGCATGGCGGAGCGCCACAAGTACGAGCGCATCGCGGGCGAGCCCTATTACGAGGAAGTTGCGACGCGCGCGGCGACCTTCCTGCACACAGCTCTGAGACTCAGGCCGTTCACGGACTTCAACGCGTCGATCGGCATCGGCTGTATCCGCGCTTACATGGAGGCATCCGGGACGCCGGTCGAGCGACCACCAGGGGACTGGGCGAAACTCGTCGCCGACATCCGGGCCGACGAAGCCGATCTCACCGAGACAGCCCGCCTCCTACGCGAGTGGGCAGCCTGATCCGGCGGCTGCGCCTCCTCCGGCACCGCTCAGATCCCGAGCTGTTTGCCGCCGGACAGCTTGGCGATCGCGTCCTTCTCGCCGTCCAGCTCCACCTTTGCTGCGCTCTGGCGGCCGTACAGGAACAGCAGCAGCTCCGACGGCTCCCCGGTCGCCGTCACCACCGGCGTGCCCCGGTTGGCGACCGCCGTACGGCCGTCCGCGCGGCGCAGCACCAGGCCCGTCGGGGTCCCGCGGCCCATCAGGCGCGCGGTGCGCTCCAGGCGGGACCACAGCGCGTCCTGGAACACCGGGTCGAGCTCGCGCGCAGTCCAGTCGGGCCGGGCGCGGCGGACGTCCTCGGTGTGGACGTAGAACTCGATCGTGTTCGACGCCTCGTCCAGCTGCTTGAGCTGGAAGGGGGAGAAGCGCGGCGGGCCCGTGCGGATCAGCTGGAGGAGTTCCTCGTACGGCTTGGCGGCGAACTCTTCCATCACCTTGTCCAGGCGGGACGCGAGCTGTTTGATCAGGATCCCCCCGGCGGCGTCCGGCCGGCGCTCGCGCACCACCACGTGCGCCGCAAGGTCCCGGGTCTGCCAGCCCTCGCAGAGGGTCGGCGCCTCGGGACCCGCGGTCTCCAAGAGGTCGGCGAGCAGGAGCCGTTCACGTTTGGCGAAAGTCGACATGGAGTCAGCCTACGACTGCGTAACGGGTCCGCACAGTGGACACCCCACGGTCACTGTCAGTGGCGCGCGGCACAATGGCAGGCATGACCAGCACGCCCCCGCCCAGCCCCCTCGACCCCGAGATCGCCGCGCGCCTCAAGCGCAGCGCCGACGGGCTCGTCCCCGCCATCGCCCAGCAGTACGACACCGGTGAGGTGCTCATGCTCGGCTGGATGGACGACGAGGCGCTGCACCGCACGCTCACCACCGGCCGCTGTACCTACTGGTCGCGCAGCCGCCGGGAGTACTGGGTCAAGGGCGACACCTCCGGCCACTTCCAGTGGGTCAAGTCGGTCGCCCTCGACTGCGACGCCGACACCGTGCTCGTCAAGGTCGACCAGGTCGGCGCCGCCTGCCACACCGGCGCACGCACCTGCTTCGACGCCGATGTGCTCCTGAAGGACGGCGTCGGTTCCGGTACCCCCGCCTCGGATCAGTAAGGTCAGCCGCCATGGACCTCGAGACGTTCCGCAAGCTGGCCACCGACCGCCGGGTCATCCCGGTCACCCGCAAGCTCCTCGCCGACGGCGACACCCCGGTCGCGCTCTACCGCAAGCTCGCCGCCGAGCGCACCGGCACCTTCCTGCTGGAGTCCGCGGAGAACGGCCGCTCCTGGTCCCGGTACTCCTTCGTGGGCGTCCGCAGCTCCGCCACGCTCACCGCGCTCGACGGACAGGCCCACTGGCTCGGCACCCCGCCCGTCGGCGTCCCCGTCGAGGGAGACCCGCTCGCCGCGCTGCGCGCCACCATCGAGGCCCTGCACACCCCCCACCAGGAGGGCATGCCGCCCTTCACCGGCGGCATGGTCGGCTACCTCGGCTACGACATCGTCCGCCGCCTGGAGAAGATCGGCCCCGGCGAGCGCGACGACCTGCGGCTCCCCGAGCTGACCATGCTCCTGACCAGCGATCTCGCCGTCATGGACCACTGGGAGGGCTCCGTCCTGCTGATCGCCAACGCGATCAACCACAACGACCTCGACACGGGCGTGGACGAGTCGTACGCGGACGCGACGGCCCGGCTCGACGCCATGGAGGCCGACCTCGCCCGCCCGGTCGCCCAGCCGCCCGCCGTCCTGCCGCCCTCCGAACTGCCCGAGTACACCGCCCGGTGGGGCGGCCCCGACTTCCAGCGGGCCGTCGAGGACGTCAAGGAGCGCATCCGCGCGGGCGAGGCCTTCCAGGTTGTCCCCTCACAGCGCTTCGAGACGAAGTGCACGGCGAGCGCGCTGGACGTGTACCGGGTGCTGCGCGCCACCAACCCCTCCCCGTACATGTACCTGTTCCGCTTCGACGGCTTCGACGTCGTCGGCTCCTCCCCCGAGGCCCTGGTCAAGGTCGAGGACGGCCATGCCATGGTCCACCCCATCGCCGGCACCCGGCACCGCGGGGCCACCCCGCAGGAGGACCAGGCCCTCGCCGACGAACTGCTCGCCGACCCCAAGGAACGCGCCGAGCACCTCATGCTCGTCGACCTGGGCCGCAACGACCTGGGCCGGGTCTGCGAGCCGGGCACGGTCGAGGTCGTCGACTTCATGTCCGTCGAGCGGTACTCGCACGTGATGCACATCGTCTCCACGGTCACCGGCAAGGTCGCCACCGGCCGCACCGCGTTCGACGTCCTCACCGCCTGCTTCCCCGCCGGCACCCTCTCCGGCGCCCCCAAGCCGCGCGCGATGCAGATCATCGACGAACTGGAGCCCTCCCGACGCGGCCTGTACGGCGGCTGCGTGGGCTATCTGGACTTCGCGGGCGACTCCGACACCGCCATCGCCATCCGCACGGCCCTGCTGCGCGACGGAACCGCCTACGTCCAGGCCGGCGCGGGCATCGTCGCCGACTCCGACCCGGTCGCCGAGGACCAGGAGTGCCGCAACAAGGCGGCGGCCGTACTGCGCGCGGTCCACACCGCCAACCGGCTCGCCGGATAGCCGCCGTCCCGACAGTGGGGCGTGCATCACGTGAACCCCGGGTGACGGTTCGCCCGGGGTTCAGGCGATAGTGGGTACGTGACTGCTGTTCCGCACCCCCGTTCCGAAGCCGCCTCCGCCCGGTCGGGCCGCCTGAGCCTCGCCGTAGCCCTGCTGTGCGGTGCGCTGGGCGCGGCCGTGGCCCTGCTGTCCACCCGGCAGCGCTGGTCGGAGGGCACGGCGACGGTCGCCGGCGGCGCCTTCCCGCTCACCGCCAAGGGCAGCGACGTCACGGGCCTGCCCGCGGCGCTCGCCATAGTGGGCCTCGCCGCGCTCGTCGCCGTCTTCGCCGTCCGCCGGGCCGGACGCTTCGCGGTCTCCGCCCTGCTCGCGCTCGCCGGCGCCGGGATCATGACCGCCGCGCTGCTCGGCGCCACCGACGGCTCCGCACTCGACGAACAGGCCGCCAAGGCCTCCGGCGACACCACGGCCACCGTCGCCTCGTTCAGCCACACCGCCTGGCCCTACGCCGCGGCCGTGGGCGGCGCGCTGATCCTCCTGGCCGGCCTGCTCGCCCTGCGCTACGGCCGACTGTGGCCCGCCATGTCCGGCCGCTACGAACGCGACGGGACCCCGCGCCCCCGGCGCGCGGCCCGGCCCGTCGACCCCGACCGTCCCGAGGACATGTGGAAGGCCCTGGACCGCGGTGAGGACCCGACGGGCATGGATCCGGCCTGATCACCTCTCCCGGCCTCCCTCGACCGGCTCCGTACCTCTCCGCACCTCTCCGTATCGCTCCGTACTTCTCCGGCGTCGGTCTCGATGTGGTGAATCAGACGTGATCGATGACCACCCCCGCGTCCCGTACGCGTGCGCGTACGGGACAATGGGAAGACGAACGTCCGGCTCGGACGGACACAGAGACAGCACTGAGGAGCAAGACATGGCGGGCAGCAGCCACGGACACACCCCGGCCGCCTGGACCGGTGTCACCATCGCCATCATCGGTTTCACCGTCGCGGGCACGTTCATGGTGATGGCCGAGCCGCTCGGCTTCTGGGCCGGCATGGCGATCGTGGCTCTCGCCGGTGTCGTCGGCATGGCGATGCGCGCGGCGGGCCTCGGCCAGTCGCGGACCGCGCACCCGGTGCACCGGGTCGCGGCCACCCCGGCCGCGACCGCGACCCGTGAGCCGGCCAGCGTCGAGGGCTGAGTCTCCCGCGACTTCGTGAGGGGCGGCCGGTGCGCAACCGGCCGCCCCTCACGCGCGCGCGTGCGCACCGGCGGGGCACAATGCGAGGCGTGAACGCCGACAGCCAGAGGGTGACGTCCACGACCGCTAGACGACTGGCCGTGCCCGCCGGGATCCTCGCGGCCGTCGCCGGGGCCTTCGCCTATGTCGGGGCCGTCGACCCCAACGAGCCCGGCCACTACCCCGCCTGCCCCCTGCTGCGCTACACGGGCCTGTACTGCCCCGGGTGCGGCGGCCTGCGCAGCGCGCACGCCGTCGTGCACGGCGACTTCCAGGCCGCCCTCCAGGACAACGCCCTCGCCGTCCTGGCCTATCTGGGCTTCGCGGCCCTGTGGACCGTCTGGGTGGTCCGCGTGGCCCGTGGACGGCCGGTGCGCGTCGACCTCACGTCGGTGCAGCTCTGGGCGGCGGGCGCGTTGCTGCTGGTCTTCACGGTTGTCCGGAACCTGCCGGTCGGTGGCTGGCTACACCCTTGATCAACAGGCGGTGGTCCAGGTACTGGGACCGCCGTCAACCGGATGTGAGGCCTTCGCCTTCCTCCGGATACCATCGCAGTGACCACCTTTTTTCGCTGGTCGCTGGAACTGCCACCCGTCTCTCAGCTGGAAGGGGGCCGCTCGCGTGAGTGTGCTCGACGAGATCATCGACGGAGTCCGTGCCGACCTCGCGGAGCGGCAGGCGCGCGTCAGCCTCGACGAGCTCAAGGAGCGTGCGGCGAAGGCCCCCGCGGCCAAGGACGGGGTAGCCGCACTCCGGGGCGACGGCGTCAAGGTCATCTGCGAGGTCAAGCGCTCCAGCCCGTCCAAGGGCGCGCTGGCCGCGATCGCCGACCCGGCGGGCCTTGCCGCCGACTACGAGGCGGGCGGCGCGGCCGTCATCTCCGTCCTCACCGAACAGCGCCGCTTCGGCGGCTCGCTGGCCGACCTGGAGGCCGTCCGCGCGCGGGTGGACATCCCGGTCCTGCGCAAGGACTTCATCGTCACCTCGTACCAGCTGTGGGAGGCCCGCGCGTACGGCGCCGACCTCGCGCTGCTGATCGTCGCCGCCCTCGAGCAGTCGGCCCTGGAGTCGCTGATCGAGCGTGCCGTCTCCATCGGCCTGACCCCGCTCGTCGAGGTCCACGACGAGGACGAGGTCGACCGCGCGGTCGACGCGGGCGCCAAGGTGATCGGGGTCAACGCGCGCAACCTGAAGACCCTCGAGGTCGACCGGGGCACCTTCGAGCGCGTCGCCCCCGAGATCCCGGCTCACATCGTCAAGATCGCCGAGTCCGGAGTCCGTGGCCCGCATGACCTCATCGCCTACGCCAACGCCGGCGCCGACGCGGTCCTGGTCGGCGAGTCCCTGGTGACGGGCCGCGACCCGAAGACGGCGGTGGCCGACCTGGTCGCGGCGGGCGAACACCCGGCACTGCGCCACGGCCGCAGTTGATCACCCGGTAGGCTTGCCCCGATGACTCCGACGACACCCGCGTCCGCCATGGACCGGTACGCCCGCCTCGCGCGTGGCTGCCGTCCGCGTGGCTGCCGCGCGCCGGCACGCAGGGTGCACGGCCGCAGGGTGCGGTACGTCATCGGAGACGAGCCGGGCCAGGTGAACGGCATGCGATGGCAGCGCGCCCCTGAGGGGCGCGGGGCTCTGTTCGATCTGCGGCTTCCGCCGCGCGGGCGTCACCAGCCACATCCGGCCTGAGGCCGTCCGACAAGCTCCGCCCCCACGGCGATCAGTGTTTTCCACAAACTCACCGTGAGGTTTCCGCATGCCCAGCGAGTTCTTCATTCCCGACCCCGAGGGTCAAGTCCCCAACACCGAGGGCTACTTCGGCGCGTTCGGCGGCAAGTTCATCCCGGAGGCCCTCGTCGCCGCCGTCGACGAGGTCGCCGTCGAGTACGACAAGGCCAAGCACGACCCCGAGTTCGCGCGCGAGCTCGAGGACCTGCTGGTCCACTACACCGGCCGCCCCTCGCAGCTCACCGAGGTCCCCCGGTTCGCCGCGGAAGCGGGCGGCGCCCGGGTCTTCCTCAAGCGCGAGGATCTCAACCACACCGGCTCTCACAAGATCAACAACGTGCTCGGCCAGGCGCTGCTCACCAAGCGCATGGGCAAGACGCGCGTGATCGCCGAGACCGGCGCGGGCCAGCACGGCGTGGCCACGGCCACCGCCTGCGCCCTGTTCGGTCTCGAGTGCACGATCTACATGGGCGAGATCGACACCCGGCGCCAGGCCCTCAACGTGGCCCGTATGCGCATGCTGGGCGCCGAGGTCGTGGCCGTGAAGTCCGGCAGCCGCACGCTGAAGGACGCCATCAACGAGGCCTTCCGCGACTGGGTCGCCAACGTCGACCGCACCCACTACCTGTTCGGCACGGTCGCAGGCCCGCACCCCTTCCCGGCGATGGTCCGCGACTTCCACCGCGTCATCGGCGTCGAGGCCCGCCGCCAGATCCTGGAGCGCGCCGGCCGCCTGCCCGACGCGGCGGTCGCCTGCGTCGGCGGCGGCTCCAACGCCATCGGCCTCTTCCACGCGTTCATCCCGGACGCCGACGTCCGGCTGATCGGCTGCGAGCCGGCCGGCCACGGCATCGAGACCGGCGAGCACGCGGCCACCCTCACCGCGGGCGAGCCCGGCATCCTGCACGGCTCCCGCTCCTACGTCCTCCAGGACGACGAGGGTCAGATCACCGAGCCGTACTCCATCTCGGCGGGCCTGGACTACCCGGGCATCGGCCCCGAGCACTCCTACCTCAAGGACAGCGGCCGCGGCGAGTACCGCGCGGTCACCGACGACGCGGCCATGCAGGCGCTGCGTCTGCTGTCGCGCACCGAGGGCATCATCCCGGCCATCGAGAGCGCCCACGCGCTGGCCGGGGCCCTGGAGGTCGGCAGGGAGCTCGGCAAGGACGGGCTGATCATCGTCAACCTGTCCGGCCGCGGGGACAAGGACATGGACACGGCCGCCCGCTACTTCGGGCTGTACGACACCGACGCCGAGGTCGCCGCCAACACGGCCGACACCGCCGAGATCGAGGGGGACGCCAAGTGAGCGGCAACATCCAACTGCTGTCGGACACCCTCGCCGCCGCCAAGGCGGACGGCCGGGCCGCGCTCATCGCCTACCTCCCGGCCGGGTTCCCGACCGTGGACGGCGGCATCGAGGCGATCAAGGCCGTGCTCGACGGCGGCGCGGACGTGGTCGAGGTCGGTCTGCCGCACAGCGACCCCGTCCTCGACGGCCCGGTCATCCAGACCGCCGACGACATCGCCCTGCGCGGCGGGGTGCGTATCGCGGACGTCATGCGCACGGTGCGCGAGGCCTTCGAGGCCACCGGCAGGCCGATCCTCGTCATGACGTACTGGAACCCCATCGACCGCTACGGCGTCGAGCGGTTCACCGCCGAGCTGGCCGAGGCGGGCGGGGCGGGCTGCATCCTGCCCGACCTGCCGGTGCAGGAGGCGGCGCTGTGGAGGGAACACGCCGCGAAGCACGGCCTCGCGACGGTCTTCGTCGTGGCGCCGAGCAGCAAGGACGCACGGCTCGCGCAGATCACCGAGGCGGGCAGCGGCTTCGTCTACGCCGCCTCGCTGATGGGCGTCACCGGCACCCGTGAGTCGGTCGGCGCGCAGGCCCAGGACCTGGTGGAGCGGACCCGGGCCACCGGCACCGGCCTGCCCGTCTGCGTCGGCCTCGGCGTCTCCGACGCGCGGCAGGCCGCCGAGGTGGCGGGCTTCGCCGACGGCGTGATCGTCGGCTCGGCCTTCGTCAAGCGGATGCTGGACGCGCCGGACGACGCGGCCGGCGTCGAGGCGGTCCGCGCGCTCGCGGGCGACCTGGCGAAGGGCGTGCGCGGACAGGCGTGAGCGGTCGGGCATGAGCGCTCAGGCGTAACGGGAGGTTCGGTCACCCGAACGGGTGGACCTGGGGTCGGGGAGGCGCATTGCGCCTCCCCGGTTCGTTCTGGGGGTGTGAGCGAGAAGAATCGTGACGGAAAGCGCACTGCCCGGGAGCGGCTGGCCGCGGAGCGCGACAAGCAGAAGGCCGCCGAGCGGCGTCGGCGCACACTGATCGTCGGCGCGAGCGTGGTCTGTGTGCTGGGGCTGGCCGCGGTGATCGGCGTCGTCGCCGCGAACTCCGGCAAGGACGACAGCAGCGACAAGGCGGGCCCGATCGTGGCGCCCTCGGGCGCGCAGGGCGAGGACGCGCTGGCGATCCCCGTCGGCAAGGACACCGCCAAGTCCACGCTCACGGTGTGGGAGGACTTCCGCTGCCCGGCCTGCAAGGCCTTCGAGACGGCGTACCGACCCACGATCCACGAGCTGGCGGAAGCCGGAAAGCTCAAGGTCGAGTACCACCTGGCCACCCTCATCGACGGGAACATGGGCGGCAGCGGCTCCCGCAACGCGGCCAACGCGGCGGCCTGCGCCCAGGACGTCGGAAAGTTCACCGCTTACCACGACGTGCTGTTCGAGAACCAGCCGGAGGAAACGAAGGACACCTACGCCGAGAACAGCAGACTCATCGAGCTCGCGGCCGAGGTCGACGGTCTCGACACGCCGGCGTTTCGCACCTGTGTCGAGGACGGCACGCACAACAGCTGGGTCGACAAGTCGAACCAGGCCTTCCAGAACGGCCGCTTCGGCGGCACGCCGACCGTGTTGTTCAACGGCAAGAACATCTACCAGGACCAGTCGATGACGCCGGCGAAGCTGAAGCAGATGGTGCAGGACGCCGACAACGGGTGACGCTGGGTGAGCCCCGGGGCGAGTCTTTTCACACCCTCCCGTTATGGAGCCGTAGCCGGGCCGCCTTGCCGCTGGCCCGGTCCGGCAAGGTAGCGTCGACCCTGCCATGGAACTTGCCTACATTCCCAGCCCGTCGCACGGAGTGCTGTACCTCGGCCCCGTTCCGCTGCGCGGCTACGCGTTCTGCATCATCATCGGCGTCTTCGTCGCGGTCTGGCTCGGCAACAGGCGTTGGCTCGCCCGGGGCGGGCGGGCCGGCACGGTCGCCGACATCGCCGTCTGGGCGGTGCCCTTCGGACTGCTGGGCGGCCGGCTCTACCACGTGATCACGGACTACGAGCTGTACTTCAGCGAGGGCCGTGACTGGGTGGACTCCTTCAAGGTGTGGGAGGGCGGCCTCGGTATCTGGGGCGCGATCTCGCTCGGTGCGGTGGGCGCGTGGATCGGCTGCCGCCGTCGGGGCATCGCACTGCCGGCGTACGCGGACGCCATCGCGCCCGGCATCGCCCTCGCACAGGCCATCGGCCGCTGGGGCAACTGGTTCAACCAGGAGCTGTACGGCAAGGAGACCGACCTCCCCTGGGCACTGCACATCACGTCCTCCGCGGACGGCCGGGTGCCGGGCTACTACCACCCGACGTTCCTGTACGAGTCGCTGTGGTGCATCGGCGTCGCGCTCCTCGTCATCTGGGCCGACCGCCGCTTCAAGCTGGGCCACGGCCGCGCGTTCGCGCTGTATGTCGCCGGGTACTGCGCGGGCCGCGCGTGGATCGAGAACATGCGTGTCGACGACGCCCACCACATCCTCGGCCTGCGGCTCAACGTCTGGACCGCGCTGATCGTGTTCCTGCTCGCGGTGACGTACATCGTGATCTCGGCGAAGAAGCGGCCGGGGCGCGAAGAGGTTGTCGAGCCCGGTGCGGAGGCCTCCGACGGCGAGGCGGAAGCCGACGGCGAGGGCGACGGCGAGGCCAAGTCGGAGGACGCGGCCAAGGACAAGGCCGACGCCGAAGCTGACGACACAGACACCGACACCGACACCAAGGCCGGCGTCAAGGCTGAAGCCAAGGACGATGACGAGGCGAAGGTCGAGTCCGAGGCCGACGCTGTCGACGTGAAGAAGGACGAAGCCGAGTCGGCCGGTAAGAAGGGCTGACGGCTGCTCGTACGACGACGAGGGCGCCCGGGGTCTGCCGGGCGCCCTCGTCGTGTGTGTGGCGCTAGGTGCTGCGGGCCAGTGACAGCGTGCGGTGGGCCGTCGCCACCACGGCCGCGTCGATGAAGCGGCCGTCCGGGAGGGCCTGGGCGCCCTGGTCGGTGGCTGCCGCCTTGACGATCGTCTCGGCGTCCTCCAGCTCCTGCTGGGTGGGCAGGTAGGCCCGTTCGATGATCGGGAGCTGGCGGGGGTGGATGGCGGCGCGGCCCAGGAAGCCGAGGGTGCGGCCGTGGGCGCAGCTGGTGGCCAGGCCGTCCAGGTCGCGGATGTCGGGGTGGACCGACTGGGGTGGGGGCGCGAGGCCGGCGGCCCGGGCGGCGACCACGACGCGGGAGCGGGACCAGTCGAGGCCCGCGTCCTCGCGGACGCCGAGGTCGGCGCGGAGATCAGCCTCGCCGAGGGCGATGCCGCGCAGGGAAGGGTGGGCGGACGCGATGGCGTAGGCGTGTTCGATGCCGAGGGCTGTTTCCAGCAGGGCGTGCAGCGGGGTGGCCCCGGCGTCGGCGCGGGGCGCGGTCTCGGCGACCCGGGTGATCTGGTGCGGGGAGGTCACCTTCGGCAGGCGCAGGCCGCAGACCCCGGGGAGGGCGGCCATCGTGCGGACGTCCGCGGCGGCGAACGGGGTGTCCAGGGCGTTCACCCGGACGTGGACCGGGACCGGCTGGGGTTCGGACAGGCGTTCGGCGGTGGCTTTGCGGGCGTACTCCTTGCGGTCGGGGGCGACCGCGTCCTCCAGGTCGATGATGACGACGTCGGCGCCGCAGGCAAGGGCCTTGGTGACGGTCTTCGGGTGGTCGCCGGGTACGTAGAGCCAGGTCAGCGGGGGTGCCGTCATAGGGCGCCCTCGGTGCGCAGGGCGGTCAGCTCGGCCGGGGTGAGGCCCAGTTCGGTCAGGACCGTCTCGGTGTCGGCACCGTGCGGGCGGCCGGTCCAGCGGATCGCGCCGGGGGTCGAGGAGAGCCGGAAGAGGACGTTCTGCATGCGGATCCGGCCCAGTTCGGGGTCGTCGACCGCGGTGATCGTGTCGAGGGCCTGGTACTGGGGGTCGGTCATCACGTCCCGTACGTCCTGGATCGGGGCGATCGCGGCCTCGGCCTTCTCGAAGGCGGCGAGGACGTCGGTGCGGGTGCGGGCGGCGATCCAGGCGCCGACCGCCTCGTCGAGGACGTCGGCGTGGGCGGCCCGGTCCGCGCCGGTCGCGAACCACGGCTCGTCGATCAGCTCGGGGCGGCCGACCAGCCGCAGCACCCGCTCGGCGATCGACTGGGCGGAGGTCGAGACGGCGACCCAACTGCCGTCGGCCGTGCGGTAGGTGTTGCGCGGGGCGTTGTTGGCGGACCGGTTGCCGGTGCGGGCCTGGACGTAGCCCAGCTGGTCGTACCAGAGGGGCTGGGGGCCGAGGACGGTGAGGATGGGCTCGATGATCGCCATGTCGACGACCTGGCCCTCGCCGGTGCGCTCGCGGGCGGCGAGGGCTGTCATGACGGCGTAGGCGGTGGCCAGGCCCGCGATCGAGTCGGCCAGGCCGAACGGCGGGAGGGTGGGGGAGGCGTCCGGTTCTCCGGTGATCGCGGCGAATCCGCTCATCGCCTCGGCGAGGGTGCCGAAGCCGGGGCGGTGCGCGTAGGGGCCGAACTGGCCGAAGGCGGTGACGCGGGCGAGGACCAGGCGGGGGTTGGCCGCCGACAGTTCCTCCCAGCCGAGATCCCACTTCTCCAGGGTGCCGGGGCGGAAGTTCTCGATGATCACGTCGGCGGTGACGGCGAGCCGCAGGAGGGTGGCGCGGCCGCCGGGCCTGGAGAGGTTCAGGGTGATCGTGCGCTTGTTACGGCCCAGGAGCTTCCACCAGAGGCCCACGCCGTCCTTGGAGGGGCCGTGGCCTCGGGAGGGGTCGGGCTTGGTGGGGTGCTCGACCTTGACGACCTCCGCGCCGAAGTCGCCGAGCATGGTCGCGGCGAGGGGGCCGGCGAAGAGGGTGGCCAGGTCGAGGACGCGCACACCGTGCAGGGGGGTGGTCTTCTCGGCGGTGGTTTCCGCGGTAGCGGTCTTCTCGGTCATGACGCGTACTGCGTTTCGCTCTCGGAGCGGTACGGCATCGAGGCGGAGGCGCCCGGCCGTCGGACCGACAGCGCCGCCGCGGCGGCCCACGCCGGCGCCTCCCGTACGGGGAGTTCGAGGGTGGAGCGCAGGCGGGCGCCGAAGGCGTCGTTGCCGACCGCGCCGATCGTCGAGACGACGGCGCCCGCGTGGGCCGCGGCGATCGCCTGGTCGGCGCCCTTGCCGCCCGGGATCGTACGGAACTCCCGTCCGGTCACGGTCTCCCCGCGCTGCGGGGGTTTCTCGACGTAGGCGACGAGGTCCATGTTCGTGCTGCCGAGCACGACGATGTCGGTCATGGCTGGGAAGCCTCCCGGTGGGTGAGGGACCAGGTGAGACGGGCCAGGGCGTCGAAGCCGACGCCGTTGAGGTCGGTGACGGAGGTGGCCAGCCGGTTCTTGAGGGGGGCCGTCCACCGGTCGGGGAGGTCGGCCGGGTCGCCGGCGAGGAGCGCGGCGACGCTGCCGGCCGTCGCGCCGTTGGAGTCGGTGTCCCAACCCCCGGACACCGCACGGCAGATGGAGCCGCTGAAGTCGCCGTCCGCGTGGGTGAGGGCGGCGGCGATCAGGGCGGTGTTGGGGACGGCGTGCACCCAGTGGGCCGTCTTGTGGGCGGCGTGGAGTTCGTCGACGACCGTGTCGAAGTCGGGGTGTTCCTCGGCGAGTCGGACGGCGTGGGTGACGGCCCGGGCGAGACGGGAACGGGGCGGTACGACCGTCAGGCCGGTGCGCAGACAGGCGTGGACGTCGTGGGCGCCGGTCGCGGCCGTGGCGATGGCGGCCGCCGTGAACATCGCCGCGTAGACGCCGTTGGCGGTGTGGGTGAGGACGGCGTCGCGGTGGGCCTGCTCGGCCGCGGCGGCCGGGTCGCCGGGGTTGGTCCAGCCGTGGACGTCGGCGCGGATCAGCGCGCCGATCCATTCGCGGAACGGGTTGCGGTGGCGGGCCGTGTGCGGGGGCTCGATGCCGCAGAGGAGGTTGCGCAGGGCGACGCGTTCGGCGGTGAAGGCGCGGCCTGCGGGGAGCTCGTCCAGCCAGAGCCGGGCCACGTCCGCGGTGGTGAAGTTCCTGCCGTGACGCTCCAGCAGGAGGAGGTTGAGAAGCGGGTAGTTGAGGTCGTCGTCCTCGGGCATGCCGTCGATGTTCTCGGCGAGGGAGGTGGGTGCCGAGCGGCGGTTCCAGGGGTGGGCGTCGAGCAGCGGCTGCGGGACTCCCCGAGCGGTGAAGTAGGAGGTCAGCGGCCAGTTGCCGGTGGCGCGGGCGAGGTCGCGGATGGCGTCCAGGGGGAGCTTCTCGACGGGCTTGCCGAGAAGACAGCCGACGGCCCGGCCCAGCCAGGCGGCTTCCAGGCGGGACGGGGAGGGGGTGGGATCGCCGCCGGGCGGGCTCGGCCACTGTGGGCACAGGGCCTTGATCTGCATCAGTTCGGTCGGCTCGTCGTCCGTCAATCTGCTGGGCAGGTCCGCCAGTTCGTCCAGCAGGTCTTCCGCGAGGAGCCGCAGATAGCGTGAGACGCGGTGGGGGGACGCACCCGCTCGGGCCGGCGCCTCGCAGCCTCCCGCCGCTTTCCAGCGGGCGGCGATCGCCCATGGCTCGCGGCCGTCCTCGGCCGCCTGGCGCAGTTCGTGGCCGAGGAGGTCCTCCGGCTGGACCCAGGTCAGTCGGAGCATCGCGGGCCTCCGAGGGCGCGGAACGCCTGCTCGTGGGCGCGGCGGCGTTCGGCGTCGCGGTCGAAGACCTCGCGGGCGACCTCGGTGAGCGTGGCCGCCGGTTGCCACAGGTCGAGCCGGCTGGCCTCGGCGACCTGCTTCGACCAGTCGTCCGGGACCGGCGAGCCGAGGGCGCCGGCCATCGCTGCGGCCATCGTCGCGATCGAGTCGCAGTCGCGGCCGTAGTTCACGGAGCCGAGGACCGCCTGCCGGTAGTCGCCGTCCGCGACCAGCAACATGCCCAGGGCGACGGGGAGTTCCTCGATCGCGTGCAGGCGGGAGGGGCGGCGGGCGGCCAGGGAGGGCCGACGGTAGTCGGGGCCCACCGTGTCGTACGGGGCCACCGCCTCCCGCAGCGGGACCAGCGCGGACTCGAAGTCGGTGTGGCGGGCCGCCGTTTCGCAGACCTTCTCGATCGCCGTGCGGGTGCCGTCCTTCGCCAGGGCCAGGCAGGCCGTCACGACCGACTCCGCGGTCGCGCCCGGAGCGCACGCGGCCGCCACCGCCGCCGCGAAGACACCCGCCGCCTCACGGCCGTAGGACGACTGGTGGGCGCCCGCGATGTCCAGCGCCTCGGCGTACGCGCCCGCCGGATCGGCCGCGTTGACCAGGCCGACGGGGGCCATGTACATCGCCGCACCGCAGTTGACGATGTTGCCGACGCCGGCCTCGCGGGGGTCGGCATGGCCGTAGTGGACTCGGGTGACCAGCCATTTCTCCGCGAGGAAGATGCGCTGGAGGGGGAGCGCCTCGGCCTCCAGTTCCGGGATCCAGCGGGGGGTCGTCATGAGGTCCGGGACCAGGTGGTCGGCGATCGCGTAGGCGTCCAGGTGGTCGCGGACCGTGGCGTAGACCCTGATCAGCGCGTGGGTCATCAAGGTGTCGTCGGTGACGTGCCCGTCGCCCTTGTGGTACGGGGCGATGGGGCGGGCGGTGCGCCAGTCGTCGCCGTTCCAGGGGCCGACGATGCCGTGGACGCGGCCGCCGTGCCGTTCGGCGATCTGCTCGGGGGAGTAGCCCTCGACGGGGCCGCCGAGGGCGTCGCCGACGGCCGCGCCGACCAGGGCGCCGGTGATGCGTTCGGCGAGGGTCGCGCCGTCGCCTCCCCCGCTGCTTCCGCCGTTGCTTTCTTGCGTTTTGGGGCTCATGCCCCGAATCATCCTCCTGGTGGGGCCGGTTGTGTGGCTTCCAGGAGTTCGGCGAGTTCCACCAGGTCCGTGCCGGTGAGCCGGGGGAGTACGCAGCCGGAGAGGGTGTTGCAGCTGTCCCGCCACGAGGCGGGGATCGTGGCGCCGCCGCCCAACGCGCCGGTCAGCGCGCCCGCGAGGGCGGGGGCCGAGTCCGCGACCCGGGAGAGACAGGCCGCCGCCGGCACCGCTTCGGAGATCCGGCCGCCGGACGCCGCCACGAGGGCGAGGGCCACCGGGACCGTCTCCGCCGCCGCGATGCCGTAGCTGTAGACGTGGTCGACGATCTGGTGTTCCAGGAGGGGGATGAGCGCGAAGGCGCTGTCGGCGTCGTGCGCCAGCTTGAGCGCGTGCCGGGCGTTGCGGCCGATCTCGGTGTGCTCGGGGAGTTCGGCGAGCGCCGCCGTCACGCAGGCCTCGGGGTCCGCGCCGACGAGGGCCAGTGCGAGGGCCGCCGCCATCGCGCGGGCGCCGTGCACGCCGTCGCCGTCCTGGGTGTAGCGGGCGTCGAACTCGGCGAGTTCGGCGGCGAGTCGGGGGTCGCCGGGGTGGGCCGCCGCGAGGACGCAGGCGCGTACGCAGGCCGCGTCGTCGAAGTAGTGGGGGTTGTCGTGGCCGGTGGCGGGGGGCCGCAGCCCGGCGGCGAGGTTGCCGAGGCCGGCCCGGACGGAGATCCGGGCCCGCAGGGGGAGGACGGCGGACTCGACCTCGGGTGCGCGGTCCGCCGCCGCGGCGACCTCGCTGGCCAGGGCGTTCCAGGCGAGGTCGATCGCGGCGCGCATACGGCGGGCCCTGCTGAGGTCGCCGAGGGCGGTGTCGTCTCCTGCCCTGAGGACCGCTTCCGCGGCGAACGCCGCCCATTCGGCGTCGTCGGAGGGGCCGAGGCGCAGGGGTTCGGGAGGTTGGTTGAGGGCGATGGGGACGGGGAGGGTGGTCGTCGCGTTGTGCTCGGCGAAGGTGTCGAGTTCGCGGGTGAGGCGGCGGGTCCACTCGGGCATGCGGGCGGCTCGGTGGCGGGCGGCGGGCCATCCGGCGGCGTCGCCCGCGGCGAGGCCCAGGAGCAGGCCTTCGATGCGGTGTACCTGCGTTTTCGCCTGCGGCTGCGGTGCGGGTGGCCCCTGTGGGGCGGTCCCGCCGTCGGCGGCCGTGGCTGTGTGCGGGGCAGCCGTCGCCGTTCCCGCCGTCATTCCCTCGTCCCACGGTCCCGGCGGCCTCATGGTCGTGCCCCCGTCCCGGCGCTGCCCATCAGGCTCGGTACGAGTTCTTCCGCGATCATTCCCTCGCCCCACTTTCCGCCCTCTTCCGGGACCAGCAGTTCCGCCACGTCCAGGACGTGGTGGCCGGCCATCGACGGGAGGCAGGTGCCGCGGGCCGGGCCGATGGCGGCCGCCCAGTCCGGTGGGATCGCCGAGACGCCCCGGGTCGCGCCGGCCAGGGCGCCTGCCACGGCGGCCGTCGTGTCCGCGTCGCGGCCCATGTTCACCGCCGTGAGGACGGCTTCGCGGAAGTCGCCGTCGGCTGCCGCGTACGCGCCGAAGGCGAGGGCGACGGCCTCGGGGGCCAGGTCGGTCCAGGGGTAGCCGCCGATGACGACGGCGGAGCGGACCGCCCGTTCGCCGCGGTGGGCGACGGCCGCCGCGCGGCGCAGGGAACGTGCCGTCCAGGAGTCCTCGGGGACCACGGCCAGGGCCGCGGCCACCACCGCGATCGCCGGTGCGCCCGCCATCGCCGCCGCCACTCCCGCCGCGACCGCCTGGCCGCCGTAGATGCCCTCGCCGTCGTGGCTCACCGCGCCGTCGATCGCGACGAGCCGGGCGGCCTCCGCCGGGCGGCCCGCGGCGAAGACGCCGAAGGGCGCGGCGCGCATGGCGAGGCCGTCGCTCCAGGCGTGCCGGTGCTGGGCGGAGATCGGTGCGGCGAGGCCGCGGCGGAGGTTCTCCAGGGTGCCGCGTTCGCTGAAGCCGGCGCCGCGGAAGGGGCCCTCGTCGAGGTCGGCGATCCACTGGTGCCAGGCCGACTCCACGTGGGCCGGGGTGAGCGCGGAGCCGTGCCGGGCGAGCAGCAGGCCGGAGAAGATCGCGTACTCGGTGTCGTCGGTGCCGGCCGGCCGGTCGGTGACGTAGCCCGTGATGCGGCCCCAGCGGGCGCGGATCTGCGACGGCTTCATGTTCTCCGCGGGGGCGCCCAGGGCGTCGCCCACGGCGAGGCCGAGCAGGGCGCCGCGGGCCCGTTCACGGATCGATGGCATGCGCGGCCTCTCCTTCGGGGATCCCGCACGGGCGCGGAACCCTTTGCGGATGTGTCCCACCATCGGCGGTTGACCTCAGCCTCAAACCCCCTCATGTCACCCGGTCGACATCTGTGCGGCACCCCGATCGAATGAGCGATCGAAGGCAAAGCCGCAGGTTAGGGCATCCTCGCCTTCCTGGCGGACGGGAATGCGTGAGGGTAACTTGGGCGTTGTCATAAGTTGGAATCTGTCTAAAGTTAGCTTAGGCTCAGCTTTTCTGGGGGACCCCATGTCGATCATGTCCGTCATCGACACCGAGGCGCCGCTGCACGAGGCGCACCGCGACAACCACACGCACCGGGACGTCAACGGGGGCTGGCTGCGTCCCGCGGTGTTCGGGGCGATGGACGGCCTGGTGTCCAACCTCGCCCTGATGTCCGGGGTCGCCGGCGGCTCGGTCGGGCACCAGGCCGTCGTCATCACCGGGCTCGCCGGGCTGGCCGCCGGCGCCTTCTCCATGGCCGCCGGTGAGTACACCTCCGTCGCCTCGCAGCGCGACCTCGTCGAGGCCGAACTGGACGTCGAGCGCCGGGAGCTGAGAAAGCACCCGGAGGACGAGGAGGCGGAGCTCGCCGGGCTGTACGAGGCGCGGGGGGTCGAGCCCGCGCTGGCCCGACGGGTCGCGAGGCAGCTGTCGCGCGATCCCGAGCAGGCGTTGGAGATCCACGCCCGTGAGGAGCTGGGCATCGATCCGTCCGACCTGCCCTCGCCGGCGCTCGCCGCCGTGTCCAGCTTCGGGGCGTTCGCACTGGGCGCGCTGCTGCCGGTGCTGCCGTATCTGCTCGGGGCGGCCTCGCTGTGGCCGGCCGTGCTGCTCGCCCTGCTCGGGCTGTTCGGCTGCGGCGCCGTGGTGGCCCGGGTGACCGCGCGGACCTGGTGGTTCAGCGGGCTGCGGCAGCTCGTCCTCGGGGGCGCCGCGGCCGGTGTGACGTACGCCCTGGGCAGCCTGTTCGGAACGGCCGTAGGATAGGCCGGATGCACTTATGCGTTGGGCCGCATAAGTAGTCGTTACTGACTGGTTTCGAGCACTTAACCAGCGGGCATGAGCCGTAAGCGCTGTGGGCAATGACGCCTGCGGCGCACTCGCGGGGTGAGTGACGCCGCTCCCTCCGCCCTCCCGGCCCCGACGGACACCGATCTGATCGATCTCGTCCCGTTCGGTCCCACATACTCTCAGCCACGTGCGCGGCACCCTTGTCGCACACCCATGGCGTCCGCATGCTGGAACGGAGTATCCGGTTCCCGAGAACCGCTCCATCATGTAACCTGCGTGAAATTTTGCACTCGCAGAGGGCCAACGTCGTCCCTTCGCAAGCAGCTCCCCCAGAGCCCCGAGGGCCTGGGAGGAATCCACAGCCACTTGAGACGACGACGGGAGAGCCGATGCGTACGCCGCGCCAGCCGTCCCAGCATTCCGGGAATGGCCAGAACTGGTCCTTCATGGATGCTCGCCCTGCTGCGCAGGGTATGTACGACCCCCGCAACGAGCACGACGCCTGCGGCGTCGGCTTCGTGGCCAACCTCACCGGCGAGGCGAGCCACACGCTGGTCGAGCAGGCGCTCACCGTTCTGCGCAACCTCGAACACCGCGGCGCCACCGGCTCGGAGCCCGACTCCGGCGACGGCGCGGGCATCCTGACCCAGGTCCCGGACGCGTTCTTCCGCGCGGTGGCCGAATTCGAGCTCCCCGATGCCGGCCACTACGCCGCCGGCATCGCCTTCCTCCCGGAGGACGGCCTGCAGACGGCCGTCTCACAGATCGAGACGATCGCCGCCGACGAGGGCCTCACCGTCCTCGGCTGGCGCGAGGTCCCCGTCGCCCCCGAGCTGCTCGGCGCCACCGCCCGCTCGACGATGCCCGCCTTCCGGCAGGTCTTCGTGACGGACAACGCCAGCACGGGCATCGACCTCGACCGCAAGGCGTTCGTGCTGCGCAAGCGCGCCGAACGCGAGGCCGGCGTGTACTTCCCGTCGCTCTCCGCCCGCACGATCGTCTACAAGGGCATGCTGACCACCGGCCAGCTCGAGCCCTTCTTCCCGGACCTGTCCGACCGCCGCTTCGCCTCGGCCGTGTCGCTCGTCCACTCGCGCTTCTCCACGAACACCTTCCCGTCGTGGCCGCTCGCGCACCCGTACCGCTTCGTCGCGCACAACGGCGAGATCAACACCGTCAAGGGCAACCGCAACTGGATGCGCGCCCGCGAGTCGCAGCTCGTCTCGGACCTCTTCGGAGCGGACGAGAAGTCCATCGAGCGGATCTTCCCCGTCTGTACGCCGGACGCCTCCGACTCGGCGTCCTTCGACGAGGTCCTCGAACTGCTCCACCTCGGCGGCCGCTCGCTGCCGCACTCCGTGCTGATGATGATCCCGGAGGCGTGGGAGAACCACGACTCCATGGACCCCGCCCGGCGCGCGTTCTACGAGTTCCACTCCACGATGATGGAGCCCTGGGACGGCCCGGCCTGCGTCACCTTCACCGACGGCACCCAGGTCGGCGCGGTCCTCGACCGCAACGGCCTGCGCCCCGGCCGCTACTGGGTCACCGACGAGGGCCTCGTCGTCCTCGGCTCCGAGGTCGGCGTCCTCGACATCGACCCCGCCAAGGTCGTCCGCAAGGGCCGCCTCCAGCCCGGCAAGATGTTCCTCGTCGACACCGCCGAGCACCGCATCATCGAGGACGACGAGATCAAGGCCGGCCTCGCCGCCGAGAAGCCCTACGCGGAGTGGCTGGAGGCCGGCGAGATCGAGCTGGTCGACCTGCCCGAGCGCGAGCACATCGTGCACACGCACGCCTCGGTCACCCGCCGCCAGCAGACCTTCGGCTACACCGAGGAAGAGCTGCGCGTCATCCTCGCGCCGATGGCCAAGACCGCCGGCGAGCCGCTCGGCTCCATGGGCACCGACTCGCCGATCGCCGCGCTCTCCGCGCGCCCCCGGCTGCTCTTCGACTACTTCACCCAGCTGTTCGCGCAGGTCACCAACCCGCCGCTGGACGCCATCCGCGAGGAGCTCGTCACCTCGCTGCGCTCCTCCCTCGGCCCGCAGGGCAACCTGCTCGAGCCGAGCGCCGCGTCCTGCCGGACCGTCACCCTGCCGTTCCCGGTGATCGACAACGACGAGCTGGCCAAGCTCATCCACATCAACGCCGACGGCGACATGCCCGGCTTCAAGGCCGCCACGCTCTCCGGTCTGTACCGGGTCTCCGGCGGCGGCGACTCCCTCGCCGCCCGCATCGAGGAGATCTGCGCCGAGGCCGACGCCGCCATCGACAACGGCGCCCGGCTCATCGTCCTGTCGGACCGCCACTCGGACGCCGAGCACGCGCCGATCCCCTCGCTGCTGCTCACCGCCGCCGTCCACCACCACCTCATCCGCACCAAGCAGCGCACCGAGGTGGGCCTCCTGGTCGAGGCCGGCGACGTCCGCGAGGTCCACCACGTGGCCCTGCTGATCGGCTTCGGCGCCGCCGCCGTCAACCCGTACCTGGCCATGGAGTCGGTCGAGGACCTGCTGCGCGCGGGCACCTTCCTCAACGGCATGGAGCCCGAGCAGGCGATCCGCAACCTGATCTACGCGCTCGGCAAGGGCGTCCTGAAGGTCATGTCCAAGATGGGCATCTCGACCGTCGCCTCCTACCGCGGCGCCCAGGTCTTCGAGGCCGTCGGTCTCGACGACGCCTTCGTCACCAAGTACTTCAGCGGCACCGCCACCAAGATCGGCGGCGTCGGCATCGACGTCATCGCCAAGGAGGTCGCCGCCCGCCACGCCAAGGCCTACCCGGCCAGCGGCATCGCGCCGGCCCACCGCGCCCTGGAGATAGGCGGCGAGTACCAGTGGCGCCGCGAGGGCGAGCCGCACCTGTTCGACCCGGAGACGGTCTTCCGCCTCCAGCACTCGACGCGTGCGAACCGCTACGACATCTTCAAGAAGTACACGGACCGCGTGAACGAGCAGTCCGAGCGCCTGATGACGCTGCGCGGCCTCTTCGGCTTCGACAGCGGCCGGGAAGCGATCTCCATCGACGAGGTCGAGCCCGTCTCCGAGATCGTCAAGCGCTTCTCCACCGGCGCCATGTCCTACGGCTCCATCTCGAAGGAAGCGCACGAGACGCTCGCCATCGCGATGAACCAGCTGGGCGGCAAGTCCAACACCGGCGAGGGCGGCGAGGACGCGGACCGGCTCTACGACCCGGCGCGCCGCTCCAGCATCAAGCAGGTCGCCTCCGGCCGCTTCGGCGTCACGAGCGAGTACCTGGTCAACGCGGACGACATCCAGATCAAGATGGCCCAGGGCGCCAAGCCCGGCGAGGGCGGCCAGCTGCCCGGCCACAAGGTGTACCCGTGGGTCGCCAAGACCCGGCACTCCACCCCGGGCGTCGGTCTGATCTCCCCGCCGCCGCACCACGACATCTACTCCATCGAGGACCTCGCCCAGCTGATCCACGACCTGAAGAACGCGAACCCGCAGGCGCGGATCCACGTGAAGCTGGTCTCCGAGGTCGGCGTCGGCACCGTCGCCGCCGGTGTGTCGAAGGCGCACGCGGACGTCGTGCTGATCTCCGGCCACGACGGCGGCACGGGCGCCTCGCCCCTCACCTCCCTGAAGCACGCGGGCGGCCCCTGGGAGCTCGGCCTCGCCGAGACCCAGCAGACGCTGCTGCTCAACGGCCTGCGCGACCGCATCGTCGTGCAGACCGACGGCCAGCTCAAGACCGGCCGTGACGTCGTCATCGCCGCGCTGCTCGGCGCCGAGGAGTTCGGTTTCGCGACCGCGCCGCTCGTCGTCTCCGGCTGCGTCATGATGCGCGTCTGCCACCTGGACACCTGCCCCGTCGGCATCGCCACCCAGAACCCGGTGCTGCGCGACCGGTTCGCCGGCAAGGCCGAGTACGTCGTGAACTTCTTCAAGTTCATCGCCGAGGAAGTCCGCGAGCTGCTGGCCGAGCTGGGCTTCCGCTCGATCGAGGAGGCCGTCGGCCACGCCGAGGTCCTCGACGTCGAGCGCGCCGTCGACCACTGGAAGGCGCAGGGCCTCAACCTCGCCCCGCTCTTCCACGTGCCCGCGCTGCCCGAGGGCGCCGCCCTGCACCAGGTCGTCGCCCAGGACCACGGACTGGAGAAGGCGCTCGACAACGAGCTCATCAAGCTCGCCGCCGACGCCCTCGCCGCGGACTCCGCGACGGACGCCCAGCCGGTGCGCGCCCAGGTCAAGGTCCGCAACATCAACCGCACGGTCGGCACCATGCTCGGCCACGAGGTGACGAAGAAGTTCGGCGGTGCGGGCCTGCCCGAGGACACCATCGACATCACCTTCACCGGCTCCGCCGGCCAGTCCTTCGGCGCCTTCCTCCCGCGCGGCGTCACGCTGCGACTGGAGGGCGACGCCAACGACTACGTCGGCAAGGGCCTCTCCGGCGGCCGGGTCGTCGTCCGCCCGGACCGGGGCGCCGACCACCTCGCCGAGTACTCGACGATCGCGGGCAACACCATCGCCTACGGCGCGACCGGCGGCGAGCTGTTCCTGCGCGGCCGCACCGGCGAGCGGTTCTGCGTCCGCAACTCCGGCGCGACGGTCGTCTCCGAGGGCGTGGGCGACCACGGCTGCGAGTACATGACCGGCGGTCACGCGGTCGTCCTCGGCGAGACGGGCCGCAACTTCGCGGCCGGCATGTCGGGCGGCGTCGCCTATGTGATCGACCTGAACCGCGACAACGTCAACGTCGGCAACCTCGGCGCGGTCGAGGCCCTGGACGACAGCGACAAGCAGTGGCTGCACGACGTGGTGCGCCGGCACGCCGAGGAGACCGCCTCGACGGTCGCCGGGAAGCTGCTCGCCGACTGGGACACGGCCGTGGAGCGCTTCAGCAAGATCATCCCCAGCACGTACAAGGCAGTGCTCGCCGCCAAGGACGCCGCCGAGCAGGCGGGACTCTCCGAGTCCGAGATCACCGAGAAGATGATGGAGGCGGCGACCAATGGCTGACCCGAAGGGCTTCCTGAACCACGGCCGTGAGGTCGCCAAGTCCCGTCCCGTCGACGTGCGTCTGAAGGACTGGAACGAGGTCTACGTCCCCGGCTCGCTGCTGCCGATCATCAGCAAGCAGGCAGGCCGGTGCATGGACTGCGGCATCCCCTTCTGCCACAACGGCTGTCCGCTGGGGAACCTGATCCCCGAGTGGAACGACTACGCCTACCGCGAGGACTGGCAGAACGCCTCCGAGCGGCTGCACGCCACCAACAACTTCCCGGAGTTCACCGGGCGGCTGTGCCCGGCCCCCTGCGAGTCGGCGTGCGTGCTCGGCATCAACCAGCCGGCCGTCACCATCAAGAACGTCGAGGTCTCGATCATCGACAAGGCGTGGGAGACCGGTGACGTCGCCCCGCAGGCCCCCGAGCGGCTGTCCGGCAAGACCGTCGCGGTCATCGGCTCGGGCCCGGCGGGCCTCGCCGCCGCCCAGCAGCTGACCCGGGCCGGTCACACCGTCGCCGTCTACGAGCGCGCGGACCGCATCGGAGGCCTCCTCCGGTACGGCATCCCCGAGTTCAAGATGGAGAAGCGGCACATCAACCGCCGTATCGAGCAGATGCGCGCGGAGGGAACCCGCTTCCGCACCGGCATCGAGATCGGCCGTGACCTCAAGGCGACCGACCTGAAGAAGCGCTACGACGCGATCGTCATCGCGGCCGGCGCCACCACCGCCCGTGATCTGCCGGTCCCCGGCCGTGAGCTCAAGGGCGTCCACCAGGCCATGGAGTACCTGCCGCTGGCCAACAAGGTCCAGGAGGGCGACTTCGTGGCGCCCCCGATCTCGGCCGAGGGCAAGCACGTCGTGGTCATCGGCGGCGGCGACACCGGCGCGGACTGCGTGGGCACCGCCCACCGTCAGGGCGCGGCCTCCGTCACCCAGCTGGAGATCATGCCCCGGCCGGGCGAGGACCGCGCGCCGCACCAGCCGTGGCCGACCTTCCCGATGCTCTACAAGGTCACCTCGGCCCACGAGGAGGGCGGCGAGCGGGTCTACTCCGTCTCCACCACCCACTTCGAGGGCGACGAGGACGGCAACGTCCAGTGGCTGCACCTCTCCGAGGTCGAGTTCGTCGACGGCAAGCTGACCTCGAAGCCGGGCACGGAGCGCAAGATCCCCGCCCAGCTGGTCACCCTCGCGATGGGCTTCACCGGCACCGACCGGGAGAACGGCGTGGTGGAGCAGTTCGGCCTGGAGCTCGACGAGCGCGGCAACATCGCCCGCGACGCCGACTTCCAGACCAACGTGCCGGGCGTCTACGTCGCCGGCGACGCGGGCCGCGGCCAGTCGCTCATCGTGTGGGCGATCGCCGAGGGCCGCTCGGCCGCCCGCGGCGTCGACCGGTTCCTGACCGGCGCGAGCGAGCTGCCGGCCCCGATCCGTCCGACGGACCGCTCGCTGATGGTCTGACGGCCCCCTCAGCCAGGGCCCCCTACGTCCCGCACAAAGGCGTGCGGAACACGGACAGCGCCTGCCCAACAGTCCCCGACCGGACGACCGGGCAGGCGCCGTCGCATGTCCGCCCGCCTGTGTCCGCCTGCGCCTGCCGGTCTACGGCACCCGGTACGTCTCCCCGTACATCTGCCACTGGAGCGGCGGCTGAAGTTCCAGGTTGCCGTCGCGCAGGAAGCGGCGCTGGGTCGTGTCGACGCGGGAGGTGTCGATCCCCGGGTGCCGGGTCAGCATCGCGCTGCGTCGGGCGTCGAGGAAGGCGCCGAGATAGGAGGCCTCGTCGCCGCCCTGGGCGGGGGTGCGGGCCTGCCGCATCGCCCGCGCGCGGATGCCGTCGAAGCTGGTCGGGCCCGTGCCGGGGCCGTGGAAGACCAGGGCGTCGTAGTAGACGAACTGGCCCAGCGCGCCCAGGCCGTCGGACCGGCCGCGGCCGACCGCCGGGTTGAAGTAGACGTGGTCGCGCTCCTTGTCCTGGGCGGCGCGGAAGGCGGGCACGGCGGACTCGGTCCGCCAGGCGGCCGGGAAACCGGGGTCCAGGCCCGCGTGCGAGTCGGTGCCGTCGACGCGGCGCAGGGCCGGGAGATAGCGGGCGAGGGCGTTGCCCGGGTGGTCGCGGGTGTAGCGCTCGACCAGGGTGAGCAGATCGTGGGTGCCGGTGCAGAAACCGATCAGCCCCGCCGTGTACCCCTGGCCGTCGCCGATGTCCTCGACGTAGGCGTACGCGCTGCGCCAGTTCAGGGTCCCGTTCTCGGCGCTGGCCACGATCTGCTGGGCCAGTTCCTTCTGCCCCGGGGCGGCGAGGCCCGGCGGGGTGGCCCGGACCTCGCTCGTCGCCGGGACGCCGGTGGTCGGCTGGGCGGGCCGGGCGGGAGTGAAGAGGCACGCCGTCGAGGCGACGGCGGCGCAGACCAGGACGGCGGCACGTTTCATGCCGCACACCCTAAGGCTGGAATGTCGTGTTCCTTGTCATTCCATCCTAATTAGCTGACAAACGAACAAATAGGCGAACGAAACGGCGTGCGCGGGTGGGTGTGGGAGGCTGTCGGCCATGGTCGCGATCAGTCTCACCAAGGTCCAGGAGACCGCACCCGCGCTGGTCGACTTGTACAAGAGCGCCGGGGTGTCCCTCACGAAACACGGTCTCGACGGGCAGCGGGCCGCCGTCTATCTCGTCGTCGACTACTCGGGGTCGATGAAGCCGTTCTACCAGGACGGCAGTGTCCAGGCGCTCGCCGACCGGGTGCTGGGGCTGTCCGCGCATCTCGACGACGACGGCCGGGTGCCGGTCGTCTTCTTCTCCACCGACGTCGACGCCGTCACCGACATCGCCCTCGCCGACCATCAGGGGCGGGTGGACCGCATCGTGGCCGGGCTCGGACACATGGGCAAGACCAGCTACCACCTCGCCATGGACGCCGTCATCGACCACTACCTGGACAGCGGCTCGCGCGAGCCCGCGCTCGTCGTCTTCCAGACCGACGGCGGCCCCATCAACAAGCTCGCCGCGGAACGCTACCTCTGCAAGGCGTCCAGGCTGCCGCTGTTCTGGCAGTTCATCGGCTTCGGCGACCGGGGCAGCAAGCAGTTCGACTTCCTGCGCAAGCTCGACGAACTGCCCGTGCCGGCGAAGCGGGCGGTCGACAACGCCGGCTTCTTCCACGCCGGTCCGGATCCGGCGAAGGTGTCGGACGCGGAACTGTACGACCGGCTGGTGGGGGAGTTCCCGAAGTGGCTGGCGGCGGCGCGGGCGCAGGGGATCACCCGATGAGCGTCCTGCTGCCCGCCGCCGACCGCGCGGCCGTGGCCTGGAAGAACGGCGGCGGGGTGACCCGTGGTCTCGCCGCCTCCCCGGCGGGGGCCGGCACGGCCGACTTCGCCTGGCGCGTCAGCCTCGCCGAGGTCGCGGCGGACGGGCCGTTCTCCGCGTTCCCCGAGGTGGAACGGACCCTCACGCTGGTCGAGGGCGCGGGCATGGACCTGACCGTGGGCGGGCGGCGGCGGCTCGTGGACACCCGGTACGTGCCCCAGGACTTCCCCGGCGACGCGCCCACCGACTGCCGGCTGCTCGACGGGCCCGTCGTCAACCTCAACGTGATGTGGCGCAGGGGCGGTCCGGCCCCGACCGTCGCCGTCGTACGCGGCAGGCTCGCCCTGCGGGCGGCGCACGCCCTGATCGTCGCCCTCGAGGAAGGCACGGACGTCGATGTGGACGGGGGCGAGGGCGGCGGCGGGGTGCGGCTCGCCCGCCATGACGCCGTCCTGCTGAGCGGGGAGAACGCACTGCTGCACGCGCCCGGACCGGCAGCGGTCGTCGGTCTTAGGCCATAACGGCGATCTCCGCTGTCGGCACCGTTGGCTCAGCGGGGTCGCCGTGCCACCCTGAGGATGATCCGACGGGGAGGACCACGAGGTATGAGCGACGGTGCGCAAGCGGCGAACTACGCTGCGGACGGCGGGAGTTCAAGACGGCGGGGCGAGCCGGGCAAAGGGGAGAAGGTCGCCGACTGGGCCGACAGCCGACTGGGGCTGTACACGGTGGCCAAGGCCAACCTGCGCAAGGTGTTCCCGGACCACTGGTCCTTCATGCTGGGAGAGATCTGCCTCTACAGCTTCCTGGTCCTGATCCTCACCGGCGTCTACCTCACCCTGTTCTTCGAGGCGAGCAGCGCCGAGGTCGTCTACGACGGCTCCTACGTCCCGCTCCAGGGCATCACGATGACGCGGGCGTACGAGTCGACGCTGCACATCAGCTTCGACGTGCGCGGCGGGCTGCTGATCCGGCAGATCCACCACTGGGCGGCGCTGGTCTTCGTCACCGGCATGCTCGTGCACATGATGCGGGTGTTCTTCACCGGCGCGTTCCGCAAGCCGCGCGAGGTCAACTGGCTGTTCGGCTGGACCCTGCTGTTCCTCGGCATCCTCACCGGCCTGACCGGCTACTCGCTCCCCGACGACCTGCTCTCCGGCACCGGCGTCCGGTTCGCCGACGGCGCGATCCTGTCCATCCCGATCGTCGGGACGTACCTCTCGTTCTTCCTCTTCGGAGGGGAGTTCCCGGGGCACGACATCATCGCGCGGTTCTTCCCGATCCATGTGCTGCTGCTGCCGGGGATCATGCTGGGGCTCGTCGTCGCCCACCTCATCCTGGTGTTCTTCCACAAGCACACCCAGTACCCAGGGCCCGGACGCGACCAGAAGAGCGTGGTCGGCATGCCCTTCATGCCGGTCTACATGGCGAAGGCGGGCGGGTTCTTCTTCCTGGTCTTCGGCGTGCTGGCGGTGATGGGCGGCATCGCCAGCATCAACCCCGTGTGGGCCTTCGGGCCCTATCGGCCGGACCTGGTCACCACCGGCGCACAACCGGACTGGTACCTCGGTTTCTCCGAAGGCCTGATCCGGGTGATGCCGGGATGGGAGATCAACGCCTGGGGCCACACCCTGGCACCGGGCGTCCTCATCCCGTTCTCGCTGTTCCCGCTGATCCTGCTCGCCATCGGCCTCTATCCGTTCATCGAGGCCTGGATCACCGGAGACAAGCGGGAACACCACATCCTCGACCGGCCGCGCAACGCGCCCGTGCGCACCGGCCTCGGCGTGGCCTGGCTCACCCTGTACGCGGTGCTGCTCATCGGCGGCGGCAACGACATCGTGGCCACGCATCTGCATCTGTCCATCAACGCGATCACCTGGTTCGTACGGGTCTCCGTGTTCGTCGCCCCCGTCGTCGCCTTCATGGTGACCAAGCGGATCTGCCTGGGACTCCAGCTCCGGGACCGGGACAAGGTCCTGCACGGCCGCGAGACGGGGACCGTCAAGCGCCTTCCGCACGGCGAGTACGTCGAGGTCCACGAGCCCCTGGACCAGGCTCAGCTGTTCACCCTCACCCAGCACGAGCAGGAGCCGCCGTACGCGATCGGCCCGCTCGTCGACCACAACGGCGTGCGCCGGCCGGTCACCGCCTCGCAGCGGGTGCGGGCGCGGCTGGCGCGGGCCATGTTCGGCCAGAACACGCACGTCCCGAAGCCGACGCCCGAGGAGTACCGCGAACTCACCGGCGGGTCCGGGCATTCGGGAGGACATGGGCACTGAGGACCCGTTCCGCGAAGCGCTCGCCGATCCGCCGGTGGGTGGCCGCGTCCGGGTGCAGGCCGTCGGGGAGCGGGAGCTCGGCGGCGTCGGGCTCGCCGTAGAGGTCGCGGCCGTCGACGTAGTGCAGGTTCGGGTCGTCGGCCGCGCGCTGGGCCACGATCCGGGCCAGTTCGGCGCGGATGACGCGCAGGGTCAGCTTCCCGTGCGCGACCTCGGCCCGGTCGCCCATGGGCTGGAACCACAGCCGGCCCTCGGCGACGGCGGTGAAGTCGAGGGCGGTCGGGCCGGGCGTCTCCTCGTGCATCGGGCACAGGATCGGCGAGACGACCAGCAGGGGCACGGTCGGATGGCCCTCGCGGACGGTGTCGAGGAAGCCGTGGACGGCCGGCCCGAACGCCCGCAGCCGCATCAGATCGGTGTTGACGAGGTTGATGCCGAGCTTGACGCTGATCAGATCGGCCGGGGTGTCCCGCAGCGCCCGGGCGGTGAACGGGTCGAGCAGGGCGCTGCCGCCCAGGCCCAGGTTGATCAGCTCCACCCCGCCGAGCGAGGCGGCGAGCGCGGGCCAGACGGCCGTGGGGAGCACGGCGTCCGAGCCGTGGCTGATCGAGCTGCCGTGATGCAGCCACACCGGGCGCTCGCTGGGCGGGGCGGGTGCGACGGGGGCGTCGGTGCGCAGGGCGACCAGCTCGGTGGTCTCGTTGTGCGGGAGCCAGATCTCGATGTCCTTGACGCCCTCGGGCAGATCGGTGAAGCGGACGGCGCCGGGCTCTCCGGCCCGGAACTCGGTGGTGCCCGCGGCCAGGTCGATCGTCACCGTGCGGCCGTCGCCCGTCACGCTTCCCCGGCCGGCCGGGCGGCCGTCCACGAGCAACTCGTACACGCCGTCCGGCCTGGGCGGCGCGCCCACGTAGATCCGCCGGGTGGGCAGCGCCGTCAGCTCGACGGAGGTGGCGGCGGAGCGGAAGACCAGCCGCACCCCCGACGGCTGGGACTCGGCCATCGCGAGCTGCGGGTCGGCGCACTGGGCACGCGCGTGTGCGGGCAGCCGGTGCGGCAGCACACCGTGCTCGGTGCGCTCCAGGTCGAGCGCGCCGCGCAGCAGCTCGGCGGTGACGGGTGTGGTGATCCAGTCGGGCTCGTTCGCGCGGCTCGCGGGGTTCGCGGGGCTCATGCCGCGGGCCAGTTGCGCAGCAGGGCGTCCAGGGCGTCCAGGACCCGGGTCCAGGTCTCGTCCGTGTCGGGGGCGCTGTGGCTGAAGCCGCCGCCCAGCTCCAGACCGACGTACCCGTGGAAGACGCTCCCCAGCAGGCGGACCGCGTGGGTGCGGTCCGGTTCCGTCAGGTCGTAGCCGCGCAGGATCGCCCGGGTCATCTGCGCGTGCCGCCCGCCCGCGCTCGCGGCGGCCGTCTCCGGGTCCAGTCTGAGCTGGGCGGCGGCGTAGCGGCCGGGGTGCTCGTGGGCGTAGTCGCGGTAGACGTTCGCCAGCGCCGTCAGGGCGTCCTTGCCGGCCCGCCCCGCCAGCGCCTCGGCGGCCCGGTCGGCCAGCTCCTCCAGGGCGAGCAGGGCGATCCGGGTCCTCAGGTCGTCCGAGTTCTTCACGTGCGAGTACAGGCTCGCGACCTTGACGTCGAACCGTCTGGCGAGCGCCGAGACGGTCACCTGGTCGAAGCCGACCTCGTCGGCCAGCTCCGCGCCCGCCCGGACCAGGCGTTCCGTGCTCAGCCCTACGCGCCCCATGCCGTCGCCCTTTCATCGGCCTTCGTAAGTCTCATCGGCCTTCGTCAGACCTCATCGGCCTAAGTTCATTATGCGTTTGCCTAAAAGCTTTAGGCAAATTAGCCTCACCCACATGAAGCCGCTGACCGAGCAAGAGATCCGCGCCGCCTTCGTGAACTGCACGAAGGGCGAGGCCAAGCGCCTGTCCGTGCCGCGCGACCTGGCCGAGCGCCCCTGGGACGACCTGGACTACCTCGGCTGGCGCGACCCCCAGGCCCCCGACCGCGCCTACCTCGTCGCCGAGCTGGACGGCGGCCTGAAGGCGCTCGCCCTACGCGCCTCGCCGGGCGCGGTCGGGCAGTCCCGGCGCAGCATGTGCACGATGTGCCTCACCACCCACTCCGGCGGCGTCTCGCTGCTGGTCGCGCCGAAGGCCGGGCGGGCCGGCCAGCAGGGCAACTCGGTGGGCGCCTACATCTGCAGCGATCTCGCCTGCTCGCTGTATGTGCGGGGCAAGCGGGACGCGGGCATCGGGGCCCGGCTGCACGAGACGATCACGCTGGAGGAGAAGATCGCGAGGACCGTGGCCAACCTCGCCGCCTTCATCGCCAAGGTGACCGCCTGACCGCCCGACCGCCCGACTGTCCGACCGTCATGGGCGAGCGGCGAGCACGGCGGCTCTGCACTGCGCCGGTGTGCCCCACGCCGTGCGCAGGGCGCGGGCCTTGGTCAGCCACAGCGACAGGTCGTACTCCGCCGTGTAGCCGATCGCGCCGTGCAGCTGGAGCGCGGTGCGGGCGGCCCTGTACGCCGCCTCGCAGGCGCTCGCCTTCGCCGCGGCGACATCCGCCGCGCTCATCGTGACGGCGGCCCCGAGAACCAGCGGCCGGGCGAACTCCAACGCGATCTTCGCATCGGCCAGCCGGTGCTTCACGGCCTGGAACGAGCCGACGGGCGCCCCGAACTGGGTGCGCTGCCCGACGTACGCCACCGTCCGGTCGAGCAGCGCCAGTCCGACGCCGAGGGCCTGCGCGGCGGTCGCCAGCCGAGCCCAGAGCAGGGCCTGCGGCACGGGCGGGGCGGCGGCGAGGAGTTCCCCGCCCGGCGCGAGCCGGGTGAGCCGCCGCGCGGGATCCAGGGAAGGCCGCACGGCGTCGTGGCCGGGGGCGAGGCGCAGACCGTCGGCGGCCAGCGACAGCCGTACGTCCGCCGCGTCGCCGTCCGGCGCGTACGACCCCTCGTACGCCACCGTCGCCATCGACTCGCCCGAGGCCAGCGCGGGCAGCAGCCGCTTGGCCGGACCCGGTTCCCGGAGCAGGGCCGCCGCCGTCACCGTCTCCACCAGTGGCCCCGGCACCGCGTGCCGCCCCAGCTCGACGAAGGCCACGGCGAGTTCCACCGGGCGCGGCCCGAGACCCTCGTACGCCTCCGGCACCGCCAGCGCGAACACTCCGGCATCGGCGATCCGGGACCACAGGGCACGCCCGCGCGCGTGCTCGCCCCGGCTCCACTCCCGGATCACCCCCGGCGTGTCGGCGGCCGTCAGCAGGGCGTTCAGGGAGTCCGCGAACGCCCGTTGCTCGGTGTCGAGGAGAAAACGCATCAGCGGCGCCCCTTCGGCAGGCCGAGCAGGCGCTCGGCGACGATGTCGCGCTGGATCTCGTTCGTCCCCGCGTAGATCGGCCCGGCGAGCGCGAACACATACCCCTCGGCCCAGTCGGTGTCGCCCGTCTCGCCTTCCTCGCCGAGCAGATCGAGCGCCGTCTCGTGCAGCGCGATGTCCAGTTCCGACCAGAACACCTTGTTCAGGCTCGACTCCGGGCCGAGCCGGTCCCCCGCCAGGAAGCGGGACGCCGCCGCATGCGTGAACAGCTGGTGGGCGCGCGCCCGGACGAGCACGTCGGCGACCCGGTCCGCCGTCGCGGCGGGACTGCCCTGCGCCTGCCAGAGGGCGTGCAGCCGGTCGGCGGCGGCGAGGAAACGGCCGGGGGAGCGCAGGGTGAGGCCGCGTTCGTTGGCCGCCGTGGACATCGCGATCCGCCAGCCCTCGCCGGGCTCCCCGATCACGTCCTCGTCCGGCACGAACACCCCGTCCAGGAACAGCTCGGCGAAGGCCGGCTTCCCGTCCAGCCGGCCGATCGGGCGGACCGTGACGCCCGGGGCGCGCAGGTCGAACATCACGTAGGTCAGCCCCTGGTGGGGCTTCGGGGCCTGCGGATCGCTGCGGAACAGACCGAAGGCGCGGTCGGCGAAGGCCGCGCGGGAGGACCAGGTCTTCTGGCCGCTCAGCAGCCAGCCGCCGTCCGCGCGCACGGCTCTCGAACCGAGCGCCGCCAGATCCGAACCCGCCTCCGGCTCCGACCAGGCCTGCGCCCAGACCACCTCGCCGGCCGCCATCGACGGCAGCACGCGCGCGCGTTGCTCGCGCGTGCCGTGGTCGAGGAGGGTGGGCGCGAGAAGGCTGATCCCGTTCTGGTTGACGCGTCCGGGTGCGCCGGCCGCCCAGTACTCCTCCTCGAAGAGCAGCCACCGGACCAGCCCCGAGTCCCGGCCGCCGTACTGCGCCGGCCAGTTCACCGCCGACCAGCGGTCCGCGGCCAGTTCGGCCTCCCACGCGCGGTGCGCGGCGAAGCCCTCCGCCGTCTCCAGGGACGGCAGGGGAGTGCGCGGCACATGCGCGGCGAGCCAGGCGCGGGCCGCGGCGCGGAAGGCGTCGTCCTCCTGCGTGACGGCGAGATCCATACGACCCGTCCCTCTCCTTCTGCTCGCCTGCGCTTCTCCGGCACTTCTTCCCTAACAAGTGTTTGGTAGGTTAGCGTGGAGCCATGACAGGCGTCGAGAGTCCGGAGAGTCCGGCATACGTACCCGGACACGGGCTGCTGAAGGGCCGCACCGCCGTCGTCACCGCGGCGGCCGGCGCGGGCATCGGCGGAGCGACCGCGCGCCGCTTCCTGGAAGAGGGCGCGCGCGTGCTGATCAGCGACGCCCACACCCGGCGGCTCAAGGCCTACGAGGCCGAACTGGCCGAGGAGTTCGGCGCGGCGGCCGTGGCGGCGCTGCCCTGTGACGTCACCGACGAGAGCCAGGTACGGGCGCTGTTCGAAGCGGCCGTCACCGCACACGGGCGGCTGGACGTCGTCGTCAACAACGCGGGCCTCGGCGGGACCTCACCGCTCGTGGACATGACCGACGAACAGTGGTCGCGGGTCCTGGACGTCACGCTGAACGGAACCTTCCGCTGCACCAGAGCCGCCCTGCGGCTGATGCGGGAGGCCGGCGGGGGAGGCGTCATCGTCAACAACGCCTCCGTCGTCGGCTGGCGCGCCCAGGCCGGACAGGCGCACTACGCCGCCGCGAAGGCGGGCGTGATGGCGCTGACCCGGTGCGCGGCCGTGGAGGCGGCCGAGTACGGGGTACGGGTCAACGCCGTCTCGCCGAGCCTGGCCATGCACCCGCACCTGGTCAAGGTCACCACCCCCGAGCTGCTGGCGGAGCTCACCGCGCGCGAGGCCTTCGGCAGGTACGCCGAACCCTGGGAGGTCGCCAACGTGATCGTGTTCCTGGCGTCGGGCTACTCCTCGTACATGACCGGCGAGGCCGTCTCCGTCAGCAGCCAGCACGCGTAGGGCGACAGACGACAATGGACGCGTGCCGACCAAGAAGAAGCCCCAGGTGACCGCCGCGCCGGCCCGACGCGGCGAGCTGTTGAACACCGCCGCCGAGGTATTCGCCGAGCAGGGCTACAACGCCACCACCGTGCGCAAGATCGCCGACCACGCGGGCATGCTCGCGGGCAGCCTCTACTACCACTTCGACTCCAAGGAATCGATGCTGGAAGAGATCCTGCGCACCTTCCTCGACGAACTCTGGGACGGCTACGACACCGTCCTGGACGCCGGGAGCGGCCCCCGCGAGACGCTGGAGGCACTGGTCACCGAGTCGTTCCGGGAGATCGACCGGCACCGCGCCGCCGTCGCGATCTACCAGAAGGAGAGCAAGCAGTTGGTCGCGCAGGAACGGTTCGCGTTCCTCGCCGACTCGCAGCGCAGATTCGAGAAGGCGTGGCTGTCCACGCTGGAACGCGGGGTCGAGGAACAGGTCTTCCGATCCGACCTCGACGTCCGCCTCACCTACCGGTTCGTCCGTGACACGGTGTGGGTCGCCGCGTCCTGGTACCGGCCCGGCGGACAGCACAGCCCGGAGGAGATCGCCCGGCAGTACCTGTCGATGGTGCTGGACGGGATCGCCGTACGCACATAACCCACTGTTCACCGGTACTCGTTGGGGAGTCGCCATGGCCGAGGCCTATATCGTCGAAGCGGTCCGTACGCCCGTGGGGCGGCGCGGGGGAGGGCTGTCCGAGGTGCATCCGGCCGACCTCGGGGCGCATGTCCTCAAGGAACTGGTCGCGCGCTCCGGCATCGACCCGGCGGCCGTCGAGGACGTCGTCTTCGGTTGCCTCGACGCGGTCGGACCGCAGGCCGGTGACATCGCGCGCACCTGCTGGCTGGCCGCCGGGCTGCCCGAGGAGGTGCCGGGCGTGACCGTGGACCGGCAGTGCGGCTCCTCGCAGCAGGCCGTGCACTTCGCCGCCCAGGGCGTGCTGTCCGGGACGCAGGACCTGGTGGTCGCGGGCGGCGTGCAGAACATGTCGCAGATCCCCATCGCCTACGCCACCCGCCAGGCCGCCGAGCCGCTCGGCTTCACCCAGGGGCCCTTCGCGGGCAGCGAGGGCTGGCGCGCACGGTACGGGAACCGGCCCGTCAACCAGTTCGCCGGGGCCGAGATGATCGCCGCCAAGTGGGGCGTCAGCAGGCAGGACCAGGAGGAGTTCGCCCTGCGCTCGCACCGGCGGGCGGTGCGCGCGATCGACGAGGGCCGCTTCGCGCGGGAGACCGTCGCCTACGGGCCGGTGACCGCCGACGAGGGGCCGCGCCGGGACACCACCCTGGAGAAGATGGCCGCGCTGAAGCCCGTCATCGACGGCGGGACCGTCACCGCCGCCTGCTCCTCGCAGGTCTCCGACGGCGCGGCCGCGCTGCTGCTCGCCTCCGAGCGGGCGGTGCGCGAGCACGGGCTGACGCCACGCGCGCGCGTGCACCACCTCTCCGTACGCGGCGAGGACCCCATCCGCATGCTGACGGCCCCGATCCCGGCCACCGCGCACGCCCTGAAGAAGACCGGGCTGTCCATGGACGACATCGACCTCGTCGAGATCAACGAGGCCTTCGCGCCCGTCGTCCTGGCCTGGCTGAAGGAGACCGGCGCCGACCCGGAGAAGGTCAACGTCAACGGCGGCGCGATCGCCCTCGGCCACCCCCTGGGCGCGACGGGAGCGAAGCTGATGACGACCTTGCTGCACGAACTGGAGCGCACGGGCGGCCGGTACGGGTTGCAAACGATGTGCGAGGGCGGCGGTCAGGCGAACGTGACGATCATCGAGAGGCTGTGAAGGCGGGTGTGACGGTCATCGAGAGGCGGTGAGCCGGTCTTTGACCTGCTCCGCCTCCTTCATGATCCGCTCCACCAGTTCCGCACAGGACGGCAGGTCGTCGAGCACCCCGGCGACCTGCCCGGAGGCCATGACGCCGAGGTCCGTGCGGCCGTCCACCATCGCCGATCTCAGCAGCATCGGGGTGTTGGCGGCGAGCAGGACCTGGCTCCAGGACAGCTCCTTGCCGTGGCGCAGCGCCAGGCCCTCGCGGACCAGCTGGGGCCAGGTGAGGCCGGACAGCCTGCGGAAGCCGGCCGCGTGGCGCAGGGCCCGGAAGAGGGTTCTGGTGCGGCCGGCGGCCTCCAGGTCGGCCACCAGGGGCGTGCGCAGCATGCGGTGCGGCAGGCCGTCCACCGCCCGGGTGACCGTGACGTCCCGGACCGTCGCCGCCAGATAGCGGGCCTTCACCGCGTCCGGCACCGTCGAGTCCGACGTCAGCAGGAACCGCGTGCCCATCGCGACGCCCGCCGCCCCGTACGCCAGCGCCGCCACCAGCCCCCGTCCGTCGAAGAAGCCGCCCGCCGCGACGACCGGGATGTCCACGGCGTCCACCACCTGCGGCAGCAGTACCGTCGTCGCCACCTCCCCGGTGTGGCCGCCGCCCTCGCCGCCCT
Organism: Streptomyces sp. NPDC050263; assembly: GCF_040655955.1. Taxonomy (NCBI): domain Bacteria; kingdom Bacillati; phylum Actinomycetota; class Actinomycetes; order Kitasatosporales; family Streptomycetaceae; genus Streptomyces; species Streptomyces sp. NPDC050263. The sequence continues at coordinate 144,866 of NZ_JBFAKW010000005.1, forward strand.
GCACGATCACCGCGTCCGCACCCCACGCGGCGACCTTCTCGGCATGCCGGCGGGCCCCGATGGAGGGGATGACGACGACCCCCGCCTCCTTGAGCTCGGCGATCAGCTCCGGGGAGGGCGCGAGGGCGAAGGACGCGACCCGCACCCCCTCGTCGAGGATGATCCGCACCCGGTCCCCGGCGTCCGCCGCGTCGGCCCGCAGGTTGACCCCGAACGGCGCGCCCGTCCGGGACTTCACCTCGCGCACCGCCGACCGCAGCTGGTCGAGGGTCATCGTGGCGGAGGCCAGGACGCCCAGCGCCCCCGCGTTCGCCGTCGCCGACACCAGGCGCGGGCCCGCCACCCAGCCCATCCCGGTCTGCACGATCGGATGGCGGACCCCGACCAGTCGGGTCAGTGGCGTGTCCATCAGGCGGGGACCTCCCGGGAACGGGCGCCCGCGGGGTCGAGGACCTCGCGGATCAGCCGCAGCTCCTCGGCGGTGGGCTCACGGGTCGCCGGCACCTCGTCCGGGACCCTCAGCGCGAAGCCGGTCGCCTCCCTGACCTCCTCCGGCGTGACGCCCGGATGCAGCGAGGCCGGCCGCATCGAGCGGTCGGGCGTGGCGAAGTCGAAGACGCCCAGGTCGGACACGACCCGCGGGATGCGGTGGAAGCGGGCGCCGGCCGCACGGTCGTAGCCCACCCCGCACACCATGTCGACCTTCTCGACGAACACCCGCCGGGAGTGCCGCGGTATCCAGTAACTCGTCGGATTGTTGAGGGTGTTGACCGGTGCTCCGCGCACCCCGAGCAGCTGCCGCGTCGGCCTCGCCCAGTCGCCGATGCAGGAGATGTTCTGGTTGCCGTACCGGTCGATCTGGCTCGCGCCCATCATCACGTGCCGCCGCCCGCCGGTGACCAGCGCCAGGTGCTGCCGGTAGGGCAGCCAGCCCTCGGAAGTGCCGTCCGGACGGACGATCAGCGCCTCGCCGTCGGTGAGCAGGAGGTCCGGCGCGAAGGTGAGCCGCGCGAGGCGGGCCCCCACGGACGGGATCAGGCCCATCGGGCTGGCCACGATCTCACCCGCACCGCGCCAGGCCTCGGCGCAGGCGATCACGCAGTACTCCGCGCGCGTGATCGCCGTCAAGGGCTGTGTCATGAGTCCTCCCCGACCGCCGACCGGTAGGCCTGTTCGTCCCCCGCGAGATACCGGGCCGCGAACTCTGGCCAGGGCGTGGTCGCGTACCGCTTCTGGAACGCCTCGTCCCGGCCGTAGTCGGGCGCGCAGGACGTGAAGTGCGCCCCGTTCGGGGCCTCGACGACACCCGTCACCACATGCCGCTTGAGAAGCAGCGACTGCGGGGCCGCCTCCTTCGTCAACTCGGCCGTGTCGACGACCCGTTCGCACGACACGTACGCCGTGTCCGCCGCCTCGCAGAACAGGTCGTCGAAGTACGGGTCCGGGCCCAGGTACTGCCCGTTGCCCAGCCGGTCGGCCCGGTTGACGTGCACCAGCGCCGCGTCGAGGCGCAGCGCGGGCATCGCGACGAACGTCTCCTGGTCGTCGTACGGCGAAGTCACCGTCCGCAGGCCGGGGTTGACCCGCATCACGTCCGAGCCGAGGCCAGCCCGCACCGGCAGGAAGGGCAGCCGGTTCGCGGCCGCCCGAAGCCCCCACATGAACATCGCCTCGTCGATCTCCATCAGCTCGAACGCACCGCGCTCACGGGCCGCGCGGTAGTGCGGTTCCAGCGGGATCGAGTCGAGGGTGACGAAGGCGGCGACCAGCTTGCGGATCCGTCCGGCCGCCGCCAGCATGCCGACGTCCGGGCCGCCGTACGACACCACCGTCAGGTCGGTGACCTCCGACCGCAGCAGCGCCCGCACCAGGGCCATCGGCTTACGGCGCGAGCCCCAGCCGCCGATGCCGAGGGTCATGCCGCTCTCCAGCCGGGAGACCGCCTCCTCGGCGGTCATCGTCTTGTCACTCACGCCCACGCCCCTCCTTCTCCTTGCCGAAGGTGTCCCGGACCCGGTCGGCGACCCCGCCGACGCTCGCCTCGTAGGTGAAGCCCTGCTCGAAGCGGTAGCTGCGGCGCACGTCGACCGGGTCGATGCCGTTGAGGGCCGCCTTGGCCAGCCGTAGCAGCTCGCCGTCCTTCGCGGCGATCTCGCCGGCCAACTCCAGGGCGGCCGCGTGCAGTTCGCCCGGGGGCACCACCCGCCACACCGAGCCGTGCGTGTGCAGCTCGGCCGCGGTGACGGTGCGCGAGGTGTAGTACAGGGCGCGCAGCAGATGCTGGGGGACCAGGCGGGAGAGGTGCGTGGCCGCGCCGAGCGCGCCGCGGTCCAGCTCGGGAAGCCCGAACACGGCGTCCTCGCTGGCCACGATCACGTCCGCGTTTCCGACGAGTCCGATGCCCCCGCCCAGACAGAAGCCGTGCACGGCCGCGACCACCGGTACCTCGCACTCGTACACCGCCGCGAACGCCTCGAAGCAGCCGCGGTTGGCCCCGATGAGCGCGCCCGCGCCCCGCGCCTGTATCTCCTTGATGTCCACGCCCGCGTTGAACCCCCGCCCCTGGGCGGTCAGCACCACGCACCGGGTCTCCGGATCGCGGCCGGCCGCGCGCACGGCGTCGGCCAGCGCGAACCAACCGCTCACCGGCAGCGCGTTGACGGGCGGGAAGTCGACCGTCAGTACCGCGATTCCATTTTTTTCCGGCCCCTTTTCCGGGGACGAGGTGGAGACAGTCATGGAAGCATCAGCTACCTTTCCACCAAACGTTTGTTAGGTGGAAAGGTAGCAGCGAATGGAGCTGGACGGGAAGGTCGCCGTCGTCACCGGCGGCACCCGCGGAGTGGGCGCAGGCATCGCGCGCTCCTTCGCGCGCGCCGGCGCGGAGGTGATCGTCGTCGCGCGCCGACCGCCCGAAGTCCCGCTGCCCAGGACCGGGTTCATGGCGCTGGACGTACGCGACTGCGACGCCGTACGGGAGTTCTTCGCCGGGCTGCCCCGACTCGACGTCCTCGTCAACAACGCGGGCGGCGCTCCCTACCGGCCGCTCGCCCAGGCCGACGCCGAGCGCCACGCGCGCGTGATCGAGCTCAACCTGCTCGCCCCGCTGACCGTCTCCCTCGCCGCCCACGAGCACCTCAGACGGGCCCGGGGCTCGGTCGTGATGATCGGCAGCGTCAGCGGCAGCCGCCCGTCACCCGGCTCGGCGGCCTACGGAGCCGCCAAGGCCGGTCTGGAGAACCTCGCCCGCTCGATGGCCGTCGAGTGGGCGCCCGAGGTGCGGGTCAACACGCTCGTCGTCGGCATGGTCCACACCGAACTGGCCCATCTCCACTACGGCGGCGCCGAGGGCGTCGAGGCCGTCGCGCGAACCGTCCCGCTCGGCCGGCTCGCCCAGCCCGCCGACGTGGGCGCGGCAGCCGTCTTCCTCGCCTCCGACGCGTCCGCGTACATCAGCGGGGCGAGCCTGCTCGTGCACGGCGGCGGGGAACGGCCCGCGTTCCTCGACGCCGCGACCGCCAACAACAAGAACGCCGACCACAAGAACGCCGACAACAACAAGAACGCCGACCACAAGAACGCCGACAACAACAAGAACGCCGACAACAACAAGAACGCCGACCACAAGAAGGAGTGAAGTGAGCGGAATCTGCGCAGGCCGGGTCGTCGTCGTCACCGGCGCGGGCCGCGGCCTCGGACGCGCGCACGCCCTCGCGTACGCGGCGGAGGGCGCACGGCTCGTCGTCAACGACCTCGGCGTCGGACTCGACGGCACCCCCGACCCCGACAGCCCGGCCGCCCAGGTCGTGGCGGAGATCCGCGCGGCAGGCGGCGAAGCGGTCGCGCACGGCGGCGACATCGCCACGCCCGAGGGCGCCGCGTCCCTCGTCACGACCGCCCTGGAGACCTACGGCCGGCTCGACACCCTCGTCAACAACGCCGGCTTCCTGCGCGACCGCATGCTCGTCAACCTCGCCGAGGACGACTGGGACGCCGTCGTACGCGTCCACCTCAAGGGCCACTTCCTCACCCTCAGACACGCCGCCGCACACTGGCGCGCCGAAGCCAAGGCAGGCCGCACACCGGTCGCCCGCATCGTCAACACCAGCAGCGGCGCGGGACTCCTCGGCTCGGTCGGCCAGGGCAACTACAGCGCCGCGAAGGCCGGGATCGTCGGCCTGACGCTCGTCGCGGCCGCGGAACTCGCCCGCTACGGAGTCCAGGTCAACGCGATCGCCCCGGCCGCCCGCACCCGCATGACGGAACAGACCTTCGCCGCGACCATGACAGCCCCCGAGACCGGCTTCGACGCCATGGCCCCCGAGAACGTCTCCCCCCTGGTCGTCTGGCTCGGCTCAGCGGCGAGCGAGGGCGTGACCGGCAGGATCTTCGAGACAGAGGCAGGCCGGATCACGGTCATGGAGGGCTGGCGGCCAGGCCCCACAACAGACAAGGGCGCAAGGTGGACCCCGTCGGAGGCAGGAGAAACAGCACTGAAGCTACTGGGCCAAGCGGAAACGCCAGGACACGTATACGGAGCGTAGCGGGACACCCCCTGGAGGCGCGGGGCCGCGACCCTCACGTATCGCACTCCAACACCGTCCGACACAACGCACACCGAGCCCGCACCCGCCCCCGCACCGGCACCCGGACCCGCTGATGACAGGTAGGGCAGGGGAACGAGACCCGCAGACGCCCCCCGCCATCGGGGGTGAAGACATAGGGCACCCCAGGCTGCTGCGGCGCAGCCGCATGCCGCCGATCCCGCGCATACCGCCGCCGCCCCGCCCACCCCGCCCCCGTCAACGGAGGCTGCTCCCCGTCCTCCCGGGCCCGCGCCCGCCCCTTCACATACGACGTGTACGCCTGCGGACTGGTGAACCACACCGACGGATCCTCACCGAAGACCGACGCCCGCTTCGCCAGCACATACCCGAACTCCTCCGGCGTCAGATACCCCAGCTTCTGCGACGACGCCGCGTCCTCCCGGTACGCGTCCAGCAGCAGCCAGCCCGCCCCCAGATACGTCGTCGCCGTGTCCGTCAGGATCTCGTTGTCCCGCGTGCCCGGGAACGACAGCCCCACCCGATGCAGATACACATGCATGATCTCGTGCGCCAGCGCCGCGCCGATGTCCCGCCGATGCGTCCGGAAACGATCGTTCAGCTCCACGAAGTACTCCGGCCCCGCGGTCAGCTCCACATTCGCCGCATGCTCCATCTCCCGGAACGCGACGATCATCCGCGCATCCGGCAGCCGATAGTGCCGCACCAGCTCACGCGCCACCCGCTGCGCCCCCAGATGCAGATCGTCGGTGTCGCAGAACGCCACGTCCGCCGGGGCCACACTCGCCGCGAACTGGTGGATCGTGTCGTACGACAACCGCCTGTACAACGCCGTCACAGCCGCCCGCACCGTCTCCAGGTGCGGGTAACCGTGCTCGACCGGACCGCCGTTCGCCACGTCCGCACCCCCAAGACGCCGTGCACCCAGTACACCCGGTTCCACTGTACGAGGACCCGGCGCACTAGGCTGAACGCCCATGACCACCAGCAACACCCCCGGACCCGCAGACGTCGACCCCGCCGTCCGCGAGGAGCTCGCCCGGCTGCGCGACAGCATCGACAACATCGACGCGGCCGTCGTCCACATGCTCGCCGAACGCTTCAAGGCCACCCAGCAGGTCGGCCACCTCAAGGCCCGCCACCAGCTGCCGCCCGCCGACCAGGCCCGCGAGGCCAGCCAGATCGCCCGGCTGCGCAGCCTCGCCGAGAACGCCAAGCTCGACCCCGCCTTCGCCGAGAAGTTCCTCAACTTCATCATCGCCGAGGTCATCCGCCACCACGAGCGCATCGCCGAGGACACCGTCAACGGCTCCGCCCCCGCAACCGGCTGACCTGCGAGCCACCCCCCGCCCCACCGGTCGACCCGCAGCGGCGCTCCGGCACGGGAACGGACATAGCGCGCGTACCGATCCGCCCCTGTGCCCGAGCAGCGGTATCAGGCAGCATGTCGTGCATGTCCGTACTGACGCGCGACGAAGCGCAGAACCGTGCCAAGCTCCTCGACGTTCACCGCTACACCATCGAGCTCGATGTGACGACCGGCGACGAGACCTTCGAGTCCCTCACCGTCATCCGGTTCGCCGCGCGTACGGGCGGAGACACCTTCGTCGAGGTCAGGCCCGCCGAACTGCACTCCGTCACCCTCGACGGCGAGCCCCTCGACCCGGCGACCCTGGACGACAACCGGCTCCCCCTGAACAACCTCACCGCCGGCGACCACGAACTGCGCGTCCGGGCCCGCATGCGCTACTCCCGCACCGGCGAGGGCATGCACCGCTTCACCGACCCCACCGACGACGAGACCTACCTCTACACCCAGCTCTTCATGGACGACGTCCAGCGCGTCTTCGCCGCCTTCGACCAGCCCGACCTCAAAGCCGTCTTCGAGGTCACCGTCAAGGCCCCCGAAACCTGGACCGTCCTCGCCAACGGCATCACCGAACACCTCGGCGAAGGCCGCTGGCAGGCCGCCCCCACCCCCCTCATCTCCACCTACCTCGTCGCCGTCGCCGCCGGCCCCTGGCACTCCGTGCGCACCGAACACCGCGGACTCCCCTTCGGCATCCACTGCCGCCGCTCCCTCGCCCCCCACCTCGACGCCGACGCCGACGAACTCCTCGACATCACCCGGCAGTGCTACGACCGCTACCACGAGAAGTTCGCCGAGCCCTACCCCTTCGACTCCTACGACCAGGCCTTCGTCCCCGAGTTCAACGCCGGCGCCATGGAGAACCCCGGCCTCGTCACCTTCCGCGACGAGTTCGTCTACCGCTCCGCCGTCACCGACACCGAACGCCAGACCCGCGCCATGGTCATCGCCCACGAGATGGCCCACATGTGGTTCGGCGACCTCGTCACCCTCCAGTGGTGGGACGACATCTGGCTCAACGAGTCCTTCGCCGAGTACATGGGCTACCAGACCCTCACCGAAGCCACCCGCTTCACCGACACCTGGACCGACTTCGGAGTCGTCCGCAAAGCCTGGGGCTACGACGCCGACCAACGCCCCTCCACCCACCCCGTCGCCCCCGAGAACGTCGACGACACCGCCGCCGCCCTCCTCAACTTCGACGGCATCTCCTACGCCAAGGGCGCCTCCGCACTACGACAACTGGTCACCTGGCTCGGCGAGGACGACTTCCTCGCCGGCATCAACACCCACTTCACCCGCCACAAGTTCGCCAACGCCACCCTCGCCGACTTCATCGACTCCCTCGCCGCCCACACCGACCGCGACGTCCATGCCTGGGCCGACGCCTGGCTGCGCACCACCGGCGTCGACACCCTCACCCCCACCGTCAGCGGCGTCAACGGCGACCGCACCCTCACCGTCGAACACCACGGCAGCCGCCCCCACCGCATCGCCGTCGGCCTCTACGACCTCGACCTCGCCGACGAAGCCCGCCACCTCACCCTGCGCCGCCGCCTCGAAGTCGACATCCCGCACAGCACACCCCAGCCCATCGGCAAACGCCCCGCCCTGCTCCTCCTCAACGACCAGGACCTCACCTACACCAAGATCCGCTTCGACCCCGAATCCTTCGAGACCATCCGCACCAACCTCTCCGGCCTGCCCGACCCGCTCACCCGCGCCGTCGTCTGGAACGCCCTGCGCGACGCCGTCCGCGACGGCGAACTCGCCCCCACCGCCTACCTCGAAGCGGCCCGCGCCCACCTCCCGCAGGAAACCGACCTCGCCCTCGTCCAAGGCGTCCTCGCCTTCGCCTCCGGCCAGGCCGCCGACCGCTACCTCACCCCCGACCGCCGCCCCGCCGCCCTCGCCACCCTCACCGCCCTGTGCCGCGACCTCATCCGCCGCACCGAGGACGGCGACCACCCCGGCCTGCGCCTCATCGCCGTACGCCACTACATCGACGTCGCCGCCCACCCCGAGACCATCGCCGCCTGGCTCGCCGACGGCACCGTCCCCGGCGGACCCGAACTCGACCCCGACCTGCGCTGGCGCGTCCTCGCCCGACTCGCCGTCCTCGGCGCCACCGACGAAGCCGCCATCGCGGCCGAACTCGCCCGCGACCCCTCCGCCACCGGCCGCGAAGGCGCCGCCCGCTGCCGCGCCGCCCTCCCCGACCCGGACGCCAAGCACACCGCCTGGGCCGCCATGTTCGACCACGACGACCTCTCCAACTACCTCTTCACCGCCACCGCCCAAGGCTTCTGGCAACCCGAACAGGCCGACCTCGTACGCGAATACGTCCCCCGCTTCTACAAGGACGCCGTCGCCGTCGCCGCCCGCCGCGGCCCCGCCATCGCCGACGCCGCCGGACGCTGGGCCTTCCCCGCCCACGCCGTCGACCCCGACACCCTCCGCCTCGGCCAGGAATGCCTCGCCGACGCCGACGTCGACCCCATCCCGGCCCTGCGCCGCAAACTCGTCGACCAACTCGACGACCTCGCACGGGTGTTGAAAGTCCGCTCCGCACACGACTCCGCACACGACCCCGCACACCAGGCGTAACCCCCGCACCAGCAGCGATCGGTACCCCCTTTCGGGTACCGATCGCTGCTGTTTTCGGGCGTGTCTCCACAACGGCGTACAAGCTGGAAACCCCCTCCGCCCCGCGCCCGCCCGGAGCCGCCCATGAGCACCCCACCGCTCGCCTCAGGCACCGAAGGCACCGGCGCCCTACGGCCGTTGCTCGACACCGTCCTCGCCGCACTCGACACCGGCCGCACCGCCCGCGGCGGACCACTCCCCGCCGGCGGCCCGGCAGCCGTCGCCGCCCGCCTACGCGAAGCGACCGGCGACGTATTCCCCGACCACGGCGACCCCACCGCCCTCGCCACCCTCGTCCACGCCCTCGCCGAAGGCGCCGCCGACCCCGCCCACCCCCACTGCGCCGCCCACCTCCACTGCCCGCCCCTCGCCGTCGCCACCGCAGCCGACCTCGCCATCTCCACCCTCAACCCGTCCCTCGACTCCTGGGACCAGTCCCCAGCCGCCTCCGAACTCGAGACACTGGTCACGCGGGTACTCGCCACAGAGATCTACGGGCGAGCACCCGACGGGGATGCGCCGGACGGGGATGCGCCGGACGGGGATGCGCCGGACGGGGATGCGCCGGACGGGAATGCACCCGACGAGGATGCGCCCGACGGCCTGGGCGCCGGAGGTCTGGGCTCGGATGGCCTGGGCTCCCGCAGTCGGGGGGCCGGCAGTCCGGGGTCTGGCGGCTCAGGCTCCTGCAGTCCGGGGTCCGGCGGCCTCGGCTCCCGCAGCCCGCACTCCCGCCGTGAGGGGTCCGGTAGTGCGGGGTCTGGCGGCCTCGGGCCGAGCGGCCTTGGTCCCGGTGGCCTCGGTTCCGGTGGTGTGGAGCCCGGCAGCCGCCAGGGCGGCGGCCCGAGGTCCGGCGGCACGGAGTCCGGCGGCACGGAGTCCGGCGGCACGGAGTCCGGTGGTCCGAGGGCCGCCGAACTCCGGGTCGGCAGCCCCCGGACCGGCAGCGCGTCCAGCAGGCGGACGCCGGGTCGGTCCACGCCCGCCCGGATCGGCGACGCCATCATCACCACCGGCGGTACCGAAGCCAACCAACTCGCCCTCCTCCTCGCCCGCGAAGCACACGGACGCGATCTACGGCTCGTCTGCGGCGCCAACGCCCACCACTCGCTGCCCCGCGCCGCCTGGCTCCTCGGCCTCCCCGAACCCCTCGTCATCCCCACCCCCACCGGCACCCTCGACCCCACCGCCCTCGCCGCCGCCCTCCCCGACGGCCCCGTCCTCGTCGCCGCCACCGCCGGCACCACCGACGCCGGACTCATCGACCCCCTCCCCGAGATCGCCGCCGTCTGCGCCACCCACCACGCCCGCCTCCACATCGACGCCGCCTACGGAGGCGGCCTGCTCTTCAGCAACCGGCACCGCACCAAACTCACCGGCCTCGACACCGCCCACACCCTCACCCTCGACCTGCACAAACTCGGCTGGCAGCCCATCGCCGCCGGACTCCTCGCCGTCCGCGACCCCCACGACCTCGACCCCCTCCACCACCACGCCGACTACCTCAACGCAGACGACGACACCGAAGCCGGCCTCCCCGACCTCCTCGGCCGCTCCCTGCGCACCACCCGCCGCCCCGACACCCTCAAAATCGCCGTCACCCTCAAAACCCTCGGCCGCACCGGACTCGCCGCCCTCATCGACCAAGTCTGCGAACAAGCCCAGGAGTTCGCCCGGACCATCCGAGACCACCCCCGCCTCGAACTCCACTCCCCGCCCACCATCAGCACCGTCCTCTTCCGCCCCGCAGGCGCCACCGACGACACCGTGGCCGAGATACGCCGCCGCCTCCTCACCGACGGCCACGCCGTCCTCGGCCGCGCCCACCTCGACGGCCGGCTCTGGCTCAAGACCACCCTCCTCAACCCCCACACCCGGCCCGAAGACCTCACCGCCCTCCTGCGACTGGTGGAAGGACACACCCCCGCATGAACACGCCCCCACACCCCGACCACCCCACCACCCCCCACGACACCGACACCCCCCGCGACCTCGTCGGCATCGGCATCGGCCCCAGCAACCTCTCCCTCGCCGCCCTCGCCCACCCCCTCGCCGAACTCGACGCCGTCTTCTACGAACAACGCCCCCGCTTCGACTGGCACCCCGGCCTCCTCATCGACGGCGCCCGCATCCAGGTCCCCTTCCTCGCCGACCTCGTCACCCTCGCCGACCCCACCAGCCCCTGGACCTTCCTCAACTACCTCAAGACCCACCAACGCCTCTACCCCTTCTACTTCGCCGAGCGCTTCCACATCCAACGCGCCGAATACGACACCTACTGCCGCTGGGTCGCCGACAACCTCCCCGGACTCCACTTCCGCCACCAGGTGGACGCCGTCCGCTGGAACCCCGAACACGACGTCTTCGAAGTCGACTTCACCCACCTCGACGCCGACGGCGAAGCCGAAGCCCTCGGCCGCACCCACACCAGAAACATCGTCCTCGGCATCGGCACCGAGCCCTACGTCCCCGACCCCCTACGCCCCCTCGTCGACGCCCCCGGCGTCCCCGTCGTCCACGCCACCGACTACCTCGCCCACCGCGACACCCTCCTCACCGCCGGCCACGTCACCGTCGTCGGCTCAGGACAATCCGGCGCCGAAGTCTTCCTCGACCTCCTCCGCAACCGCCCCACCGGCCGCGAACAACTCCACTGGATCGGCCGCACCGACGCGTTCGCCCCCATGGAGTACTCCAAACTCGGCCTCGAACACTTCACCCCCGACTACACCCGCTACTTCCACGCCCTCCCCGAAGGCGTCCGCGACCGCCTCGTCACCACCCAATGGCGACTCCACAAAGGCATCGACGCCGACACCCTCGCCGCCATCCACGACGAGCTATACCGCCGCACCCTGAACGGCGGCTGGCCCGACACCGTCCTCACCCCCGGCGTCCGCGTCCGCACCGCAGGCCGCATCGCCACCACCAAAATCGAACTTCACCTCGAACACATCCAGCAGAACACCCGCACCCGCCTCACCACCGACGCCGTCGTCCTCGCCACCGGCCACCGCGAACGCCCCCTCGACCGCATCCTCGCCGGCCTCGACCCCTACATCCGCCGCGACAACAGCGAACGCCCCCGCGTCGACCAACACTTCCGCCTCGTCCTCGACCCCTCCGTCACCGCCACCGGCTGCAACATCTACGTCCAGAACGCCGAACGCCACACCCACGGCGTAGGAGCCCCCGACCTCGGCCTCGCCGCCTGGCGCAGCGCCACCATCCTCAACACCCTCACCGACAAAGAGACCTACCCCCTCCCCACCCGAACCGCCTTCACCACCTTCGGACTCGAACAACAACCCCGAGTCCCACCCGCCCGACAAGCCCCACCCACCCTCACCCCCCTCGTCGACCGACGCTAGTGCCGCGGCAGGCAACGTTCGCCCCGTCGCGGCGTCCGGTGCGCACTCTCGCCGCACCGGCCGAAAGCCCAAGTACGTCCAGTACGAGGACTTCCGGCCGGCACGCCGAGAGCGGCAGCTCCGGCTTCGCCCCGATCCACCAGCTCAGCGAC
>NZ_JBFAKW010000006.1:0-10410 GCF_040655955.1 Streptomyces sp. NPDC050263
AGTACGTCCAGTACGAGGACTTCCGGCCGGCACACCGAGAGCACGCACCGGACGCCGCTCCTTGACGGGCAAACGTTGCCTGCCGCGGCACTAGACAACTCCCTTTCAGAGCCTGCCGGTTAGGGCGATCGAGGGTTCGCCGAAGGGAGCGAACCAGGGCGATTTGACCTTTCCGTTACCTGGCGAATGCGAGGACGGGAGGGCTACCGTGCAGGGATGGACACCACGCGCAACACCGTCCTTGAGGCGTGGATGGCCGAACACGGCTACAGCTCCAACAGCCTGGCTGACGCTGTGAACAGGGCCCTGGAGCGACTGACCGGGCGGTCCGGCGGGCTAGACGGCTCATCGATCCGAGACTGGAAAGCGGGCCGGGTCCAGTGGCCCAAATCGGCTAGCCGTAAGGCACTTGAAGACGTCACTGGCCTGCCCGCAGTCGCTTTAGGGTTCGTGCCACGGGGCCGGTCTTCGTCCGCCCCAGCCTCACCGCAGCAGGAGGACCCCGACATGAAGCGCCGAACCCTCGTCGGCGGCATCGCGGCGGCGGCCGCCGCGGCAGCCGCCGCCCCCGGCACCGCCTCGCCGCGACGCATCGGCATGAGTGACGTCGACCGCCTGCAGAAGCGCTTCGCTGAGATCATCGCCAGCGACCACCGCCACGGCGGCCAGCTGGGCATCGAGCAGCGGGCCGCGGCGCTCGCCGACGAGGCGCTGAACCTCCAGAACGTCGGCGGTGCCACTCAGCGTGTACGCAGCAGCCTCTACGCCTCCGCAGCGGCGTTCCGCTCCTCCGCGATGTGGGCCGCCATCGACGGCCGACGCTACGATGACGCCAAGGCACACATGCGCGAGGCCCAGTCCCTCGCCGAGATGTCCGGGGATCAGGCGATCAAGTTCCGCATCTGGAGCCATGCGGGGACCATGTACCGGCACATGGGCCGCCCCGTAGACGCTCTCGCCGCGAACGACGTCGCCCGCAACCTGCACCTCACGCGCCGTGACCCCCTGTTCGCTTGTCTGGGCCATGCCCGCCAGGCCGCCACCCTGGGCCTCACTGGCGACGCCACCGGCGTGCAGCATGCGCTCGGCCACGCCAAGGACGCGCTCGAACGCGCCGATCCTGGCCTCACTCGACCGGTGTGGATGACCGGAGTCCGCGACGGATCCGAACTGGAAACGCTCGCTCTCGCCGCGCACCTCCGCCTGAGGAACTTCGCACAAGCCGAGGCCCACGCCCATCGGAGCCTGACACTGCTCCGCCCCCAGATGCGGCGGGACCACGCCATCAACACGGCCCGACTCGCCGCCGCCCAACTCGGGCAAGGCGACGTCGAACTGGCCGTCACCACGATGATGAAGGTCCCCGCCGACATCGCCGCCCAACACGCCCGGGTGACGCGCATGCTCCGGGAGTTCGGGACCGCACTGCACGCCACTGCGTCCGACAGCGCCGCTGTGCGGACCTGGACCGAGCACGCGGCCACCTGGACATTCACGGCATGACCACGAACCGCCGCCTTCGAGCTGCGCCTCGTTCCCCGCCCTCGACACCGTCCGCGGCGATCTCCTTGACGTGTACGCAGACGTGCGCGCACCCCTACTCCACCTGCCGAACTACGCGATCACCGCGTTCGGCGAGCGCGTGGACCGGCACAGCGCCGAGCCGGGGTTCACGGCCGTCCTCGCGTACGCGGACGCGCATCCGATCGGCTACGCCTACGGCAACGCCATCGCACATGGGGACCGGTACTGGCAGCGCACCAGCCCGACGCCGGCGGACAGGTTCACCGAGCGTCCGGCCGTGGCCCTGAAGGAGATCGGCGTCCGACCGACCTGGCGGAAGACCGGGACCGCCCGCCGCATCCACGACGCCCTCCTCGCCGCACGCGACGAACCCTTCGTCACGCTCATGGTCAACCCGGCCGCAGGGGAGGGAAAGGTCCACGCCCTGTACAAGACCTGGGGATATGAGGACATCGGGCGGAGCCAGCCGTCACCGGCCTCACCGGTGCTCACCGTGATGATCCGCGCCAGCCGCTGAGAGTGTCGTTCACCCCGCCGGCGCCGACGTCTGCGGCTCGCAGTGGTCGACCTTCGCCGCGACCCCCGGGCTCGACAGGTCGACCTGGACCGTTTCCGTCTCGTTCGCGCCGATGTACTCGTCCGCGGTGCCTTGTTCCACGCGTTCGGCGTCGGCGTCGAGGAAGTCGACCGTGACGGTGAAGTAGCCGCCGGACGAGTTGGGGTTGGTGACCTCGACCGTTGCGTACGGCGTGGTCGGCGTCGCGCAGTCGACGAGCTTCACCGTGGCGTCCTGGAGCGTCGTGGACGCGTTCGAGGAGCCGCCGCTTCCCCCGTATGTGTCGTCATCGTCGTCGTAGTCGCGGTAGCTGCTTCCGCCGCTCGACGACGACGAGCTGTCGTGGTTCTGGCTGGAGCTGCTGCATCCGCCGCCGTCGCCGCCGCTGTGGCTGCTGCTGCCGTGGCCCCGACCCGTCGAGAAACCGGTGAGCGCCAGTACGACGAACGCCGCCACCGCTGTGAACTTGAGTTTGTGCCCCCGTCGATCCATAAGGACAGCGTAAGCAACCCCTGTCACGATCATGTCACCGCGTGGCCACCGGCCCGTCCCCGGCGTAGCGTCTGCCGTGGCGGCCGCCGTCCGGATCCCTTCCGTGCACCCGGCACGACGGCCGTCCCGGGGTCCGAAAGAGCGACCGGCTACGCCGTTCTCGCCGTGCCCGTTCCCTTCTCCGCGTCCAGCGCGTACACGCAGCGGTCCTTGCTGCACGCGTACACGACGCCGTCGCGGACCACCGGGGAGCCGGTGATCTCGCCGCCGGTCGCCAGTTTCCAGCGCAGGCGGCCGTCGTCGGCCTTCAGGGTGTAGAGCAGGTGGTCCGTGGAGCCGAAGTGGATGCGGCCCTCCGCGACCGCCGGGGCTCCCACGATGTCGCCGCCCGCCTGGAAGCGCCACTTGGGCGTGCCGGTGACCGCGTCCAGGGTGTACAGCCCCTTGCCGCTGCCGACGTGGACATGGCCGGCGGCGACGAGCACCGGGTCGACGGAGGAACGCGCCTCGGTCGCGATGCGCCAGCGGTCGCGGCCGTCGGTGGCGTCGATGGCGTACACCGTGCCGAGGTAGTCGGCGAGGTAGACGCCGCCGCCGGTGACGGCCGGGCCGGGCACGAAGGTGGGCGGCGACAGGAAGACCGCGGGGGCCTCGAAGTGCCAGCGGACCATTCCGCTCGCCACGTCCATGGCCAGGACCCGGGTGCCGGCCGAGAGGTAGACGTAGCCGTCGGGGGCCGGGGTGACGCGGACCGGGACGCCTCCGCAGGAGGCCGTGTCGCCGATCGGGTACGACCAGCGTTCGTCACCCGTGCGGGCGTCCAGGGCTCTGAGCCGGGCGTCCTGCCAGACGTAGACCGTGCCCTCGTGGAGCACCGGGCCGGCCTCCGGGGACTCGAAGTCGGTCTGGCAGCCGGTGATCTCCCAGAGCTTCTGGCCGCCCGAGGCCTCCCAGGCCTGGACGCCGCCGCCGCGCGTGCCGGTGACGACCGTGCCCCGCTCCGCCTTGAGCGAGTACACCCAGGCTTCCGTGGACAGCCGCCACAGGTCGCCGCCCTCGCGGGCGTCCAGGGCGAACAGGGTGGGGCCGTCGGAGGCGTGCACACGGCCGTCCGCGACCGCCATCGACCAGGCCACGTCACGCGTCTTGAAGCGCCGGCGACCGGTGGCCACGTCCAGGGCGTGCACCTCGAAGGAGGTGACGTACACGAGGTCGCCGGCGACCGACGGGGTGCCCCACACATCGTTCGACATGCGGAAACGCCACGGCCGCCAGCCCGCCGGGGTCTCCGAGGGCACCGTCTGGGGGCTCGGGAGCGCGGTGTCGGCGCCGTTGACGCCGGGACGCGGCCGGGACCAGCTGGCGACCAGGCCGGGCTCGGCCACCGGCGCCTTCACGGCGGCCGTGGCGCGGACGTCGGCGACGCGCGGACCGGGCCCGATCGGGACGGCGGCGCCCGCCAGCCGGACGGGACCGACGTCGGGCGCGCCGACGGCGACGGGCGACTGCGGACGGGCCAGGACCACGGGGGCGTGCGGCGGCGGGGGCGGTACGGGCGGCATGGCGGGCCGGGCCATGCCCACACCGCCGCCACCGCCCGCACCACCGCCACCGTGGCCTGCGTGGCCGCCTCCGCTGCGCGGGCTGGGGGGCGCCGGTTTCGCCGGGCGCCCGCCGCGGCGGGTCTCGATGAGCGTGACGGCCTTCTCGGGCAACCACGCCGACGCCGTACCGCTGTCGTCGGAGCCGGAGCCGAAGAGGTGGGGCGCGAGCTGGGCCTGGAGGTCGGCCGGGTTGGGGCGGCCCGTGGCCTCCATCTGCATACAGGACTCGATGAGGGGCCGCAGCTCGTCCGGGAGACCCGCCAGGTCCGGGCCCTCGCGCAGCAGCATGAAGACCGTCTCGACCGGGTTGGCGCCGTGGAACGGCGGGTGGCCGGTGGCGGCGAAGACCAGCATCGAGCCCAGCGAGAAGACATCGCTCGCGCCGGTCACGCTGCGCGAGTCCTTCGCCTGCTCGGGGGACATGTAGGCGGGGGTGCCGACGGCGACGTTCGTCATCGTCAAACGTGTGTTCGAGACGCCGGACGCGATACCGAAGTCGATCACCCGCGGCCCGTCCTCGACCACGAGCACGTTGGACGGCTTGAGGTCACGGTGGACCAGCCCCGCCCCGTGGATGGACTGGAGGGCCTCCGCCACGCCCGCCGCCAGCCAGCGCACCGCCTGGGCCGGGAGCGGCCCGCAGTCGTTCACTATCTCCTCGAGGGAGGGCGCGGGGACGTAGGCGGTGGCGAGCCACGGCACGGCGGCCCGCGGATCGGCGTCGACGACGGCGGCCGTGTAGAAGCCGGACACCGCCCGCGCCGCCTCCACCTCGCGCGTGAAGCGCACGCGGAAGAGCTGGTCCTCGGCGAGCTCCGTACGGACCGTCTTGATCGCCACGCGCCGGCCCGAGGCCGAGCGTGCCAGATAGACCAGCCCCATGCCGCCGGCACCCAGCCGTCCCAGCACCTCGAACGGCCCGATCCGCCGAGGATCGTGCTGCGTCAGCTGATCCACCACTTGCCTGCCACCTCCCCGTACGAGCCGAGTCACCCACTTGTGTACACGGCCCCGTGCAGCGTCTCACCCACCGCACCGCCATAACGGCACGCACCCTGATTCTTCCTGGCCGGACGGCTGGTTGCGAACCCGGGGGCAATCGGGGTGTCTCGTTTCATATGAGGGCAAACACTGCGAGAAAAATCCTCACAGCCCGACAAATCCGCCGGTGAGGGGGTCGGTCGGGGCACGCTCAACGCTGGAGCAGCGCGAACGACGCCCCTTGATTGTCCGTGACGACGGCCACCGTGCCGTACGAGGCGGTGAACGGCCCCGCCTGCACCCGCCCGCCCAGGCGGCTCACCGCGCCCAGCACCGCCTCGCAGTCGTCCACGCCGAAGTGGACGAGGAAGTGCGGCGGCATCATCTCCGGGAAGACGTCGGCGACCGGGGCGCGGCCGAAGTCGGGCGCCGCGCCGGGGCCGAAGAGGGCCGCGGCGAAGAGATGGCCGTAGAAGGTGTTGGCGGCCTCGGTGTCGCGGGCGTAGAGCTGCGCCCAGGCGAACGCGCCGGGCCGGTGCCGGACGCCGAATCCGGGGTGGCCGGCGGGCTGCCAGAGCCCGAAGACGGCGCCCTCGGGGTCGGCGGCGAGGGCGGCGGTGCCCAGTGCGCCCACCGGCAGCGGGGCCATCACCACCTGGCCGCCGGACGCCTGGATCCGCCGGGAGGTCGACTCGGCGTCCGGGGTGGCGAAGTACACGGTCCAGACGGTGGGCATCCGGCCGTCCGTCTTGTGGGCCAGCGCGGCGACGGTCTCGCCGTGCAGCCGGGCCCACACGGAGTCGCCGTGGCCCTCCGGCCGCTCCTCGAAGGTCCACCCGAAGAGCTCCCCGTAGAATCGCCTGCCCGCGTCCACGTCCGGAAGCTGCGCGTCCACCCAGCAGGGGACGCCCTCCGCGTACCGCCCGGAGCGCTCCGGGCGCTGCGAGTCCTCCGATGCCCTGTTTTCGGCCATGCAGCCAAACTAACGGCGGTTCACGCGACCCGCAGAGCAGGCGCGACCAGGCACGACCGCGCAAACCCCGCCTCCGCACCCCCGCGCACCCCATTTGCAGTCGGCCGAATCGCGCTCCGATCACCCCTCGGTAAGCTGACGGCATGACAGGACAAGTGCGTACCGTCGACGGCCGCGTGGCCGGTCGACGCGGGCAGGCGACGCGGCAGAAGCTGCTCGACTGCCTCAGCGAGATGCTCAGCTCCTCTCCGTACCGGGACGTCAAGGTCATCGACGTCGCCCGGAAGGCGGGCACTTCACCCGCGACCTTCTACCAGTACTTCCCGGACGTCGAAGGCGCCGTCCTGGAGATCGCCGAGCAAATGGCCGCCGAGGGAGCCGAGTTGACCGAACTGGTCGCCGGACGGTCCTGGGTCGGCAAGGCGGGCTGGCAGACGGCGCAGGAACTCGTCGACGGCTTCCTGGAGTTCTGGCGGAAGAACGACGCGATCCTGCGGGTGGTCGACCTGGGCGCGGCGGAAGGCGACAAGCGCTTCTACAAACTCCGCATGAAGATCCTCAACTCGGTGAACAACTCCCTGTCGGACGCGGTCGCCGAGTTGCAGTCCAAGGGCAAGGTCGACAAGGACGTGAACCCGGCCGCGGTGGCCGGTGCGCTCGTCGCGATGCTCGCGGCGGTCGCCTCGCACCAGAAGGGCTTCCAGACGTGGGGCGTCAAGCAGGCTGAACTCAAGCCGAACCTGGCGCTGTTGGTGCACCTGGGCATCACCGGCAGGAAGCCGACGAAGTAGCCGGCGAAGCAGTCGGCGGAGTCGCCGGCGAAGTAGCCACGCGCGCCCCGTCCTTTACGGTTGCCCCACGGCCAAGTCCTGTCTGCCAGGCGGCGGTTCACCCAGGTGAACCGCCGCCTGCCGCGCGCAGTGGGGGCACCGGTCGTCCGGGACCGGCGGCAGTCATCTGGGACTGATCCGGAACAACCGGATCTCCCGCTCCACCCGCGCCTGATAGGTCGCATACGGCGGCCAGAACACCAGCAGCGCCTTCCAGGCGGCCGCCCGCTCCTCCCCCGCCAGCAGTACGGCCGTCACGGGGATGTCCGTGCCCTTCCAGCTGATCTCGGCGTCGGGGTGGGCGAGAAGGTTGGCGGTCCACGCGGGGTGTCCGGTGCGGCCGAAGTTGGAGCCGATGAGGATCCAGCTCGCGCCGCCCTCCTCGGGCATACAGGCCAGCGGCGTCCGACGCGGCTGCCCGCTCCGCGCCCCGGTCGCCGTGAGGATCACCCCGGGCAGCAGCTGTGCGCTGAGCAGCACCTTTCCCCGGGTGAGTCGGTGGACGGCCCGGTCGAGGGCGGGGATGACGTGCGGGGCGACCTTGGCGAAGGCCCGCGTCGAGGACACCTTCTGCACGACTGCTCGCACTGCTCGGCCGCCGATCACATCGACACCTCCGTCAGCTCGAAGAGCCTGGCCGCCTCGGCCGCGTGGGCGCGCAACCGGTGCCCGGGCCCGAACAGCAGTTCGTCCCCGGCGGCCCGCTTGAAGTACAGGTGGGCCTCGTGCTCCCAGGTGAACCCGATGCCGCCGTGCAGTTGGATGCCCTCGGAGGCGGCCCGCCGCAGGGCGTCCAGCGCCTGCGCGAGGGCGAGCCCGCCGACCCGTTCCCCCGCCCCGCCCTGCCCGCCTGCCGCCCAGGCGGCGTAGTACGCGGCGGACCGGGCCGCCTGGACCTGCACATACACATCGGCCAGGCGGTGCTGCACCGCCTGGAAGGACCCGATCACCCGCCCGAACTGCTGCCGCTGCCCGAGGTACTCGACGGTCCGCTCCAGCACCCGGCCGGCGGCCCCGACGGCCTCACAGGCGAGGAAGGCGGCGGCGAAGTCCCCGGCCCGGGCCAGGACTTCAGCGACGTCGACGTCCTCACCCGTCAGCTCCCCCAGCAACTGGGCTTCCACATCGCGCAGTTGCACCCGCCCCTGGGGCCGGGTCGCGTCGAGGGCGGTCTGCCGGGTGCGGACGACCCCGGCGGCGTCCCCCGCGACGACGTACAGCAGGGTGCGCGACCGTACGAACCCCCCGGTGTGCGCGGCGACGACCAGCGCCCCGGCGCTGTGCCCGTCGAGCACCTGCACGGCCTCCCCGTACAGCCGCCAGCCGGCTTCCGTCCGACGTGCCTGCACGCCGCCCGCCCGCCCGCCGCCGGCCCAGTCGCCGCCGTTCACGCCGGTCAGGGCGAGGGCGGCGCCGAGGGCGGGGGCGGGCACGGCGAGGGCGGCGGTCAGGGTGCCGTCGGAGATGCGGGGCAGCAGGTCGGCGCGCTGGGCGTCGGTGCCGAGGGCGAGGATCAGGGGCGCGGCGAGGACGGAGGTCGCGAGGAGCGGGGAGGGGGCGAGGGCCCGTCCGGTCTCCTCGGCGGCGAGGGCGAGGTCGGTGACGGAGCAGCCGACACCGCCGCACTCCTCCGGGAGCGCGAGGCCGGGCAGCCCGAGCTGCTCGGCGAGGGCGGTCCAGAGGGCGGGGTCGTGGCCGCCCGCGGTGTCGAGGGCGGCGCGGAGCTCTTCGGGGCCGCAGCGCTTGTGGAGCAGTTCGCGCAGGGCGCGGCGGATCCCGTCCTGCTCGGCGGTGAAGTTGGGGTTCATGGCACTTCCCTCCGGATCTGACGGCCCGTCATATTAGGAGCCCGGGAATGAGATGCACAGAGGGAGGCGCCATGACGGTGGGAAGCCGCAGAGTGGCCGTGGTCGGGGCAGCGCTCTCCGACTGCGGTCGGGTGGACGACGCGACCCCGTACGCGCTGCACGCCCAGGCGGCCCGCCGCGCACTCGCGGACGCGGGCATCGGCAGGGAACTCGTCGACGGCGTGGCCTCCACCGGCACGGGCACCCTCGCCCCGGCCGAGATCGCCGAGTACCTGGGCCTGCGCCCCACCTGGGTCGACTCCACCTCGGTGGGCGGCGCGACCTGGGAGGTGATGGCCGCCCACGCGGCCGACGCGATCGCCGCCGGTCACGCGAACGTCGTCCTGCTGGCGTACGGCTCGACGGCCCGCGCGGACGTCCGGGCCGGCCGCCGCACCGGCACCTTCGCCTTCGGCGGGCGCGGGCCGCTCCAGTTCGAGGTCCCCTACGGGCACACCCTGATCGCCAAGTACGCGATGGCCGCCCGCCGCCACATGATCCAGTACGGCACGACGATCGAGCAGCTGGCGGAGGTGGCGGTCCAGGCGCGAGCGAACGCCGCCCTGAACCCCGAGGCGATGTTCCGCGACCCGGTGACGGTGGACGACGTCCTGGCCGGGCCGATGATCGCCGACCCCTTCACGAAACTGCACTGCTGCCTGCGCTCCGACGGCGGCGCGGCGATCCTCCTGGCGGCCGAGGAATACGTCCAGGGCTGCCGCAGCGCGCCCGTGTGGATCCTCGGCACCGGCGAGCACGTCTCGCACGCGAGCCTGACGGAGTGGGAGGACTTCACGGTCTCCCCGGCGGCGGTGAGCGGCCGTCTGGCCTTCGAACGCGCGGGGCTGCGCCCCCAGGAGATGGACTTCGCCGAGATCTACGACGCGTTCACCTACATGACCCTGGTGACCCTCGAAGACCTCGGCTTCTGCGAGAAGGGCGAGGGCGGCGCCTTCGTCGAGAAGGGCCGCCTGCGAGCCGACGGCGGCGAACTCCCCGTCAACACGGACGGCGGCGGGCTCTCCGCCCAACACCCGGGCATGCGCGGCCTGTTCCTCCTGGTGGAGGCGGTGCGGCAACTGCGCGGGGAGGGCGGCGCACGGCAAGTGCGGGCGCGTGACGGGGGGTTGCCCCGGCTGGGAGTGGCGTCGGGAACCGGCGGGTGGTTCTGCTCCTCCGGGACGGTGGTGCTGGGGCGGGAGTGAACCGGGAGAGACGTGTTTCCCGCTTCCCGGCAACCTTCTCGGGCTCGGCGACCACTGAGGAGTCAGCAGCTTTCCCGGACAGGTTCCGCCGAACCGCGTAAGGATTCATCCGTGGCATCCTCCTCGCACCGCCGTTCCCGCCCCGACCGCCGCACGCTTCCCGTCCCCGCGGTGGTCCTGGCGGCCGTGGCCGCCGTCGCACTCGTCGTGTCCCTGGTCGTGGCCTTCCGGCCGGGCGGCGGAGGCGGCGGCGATTCGGTCGAGGCCGCCGCGGTCGGGCAGGTGAGCGGGTCTCCGTCGGCGGGGGCCGCCCCCCCCCCCCCCCCGCCCCCCCCCCCCCCCCCCCCACCCCCCCCCCCCCCCCACCCCCCCCGCCCCCCCCCCCCCCCCCCCCCCAC